>JBBSRY010000676.1:0-1889 GCA_038242595.1 Mycobacteriales bacterium | reverse complement strand
GACACCCGCCACGGAGGCAAGCCCACCGATCCAGCGCAGAACATGAGGCAGCGCCGAGCGCAGCAGCAGGAGAATGCCCAGCGCCGACACGGCGCCGCCCAAGACCGAGACCGCCAGTGCGGGGAGCACGATGCCGCCCACCAACGCAGTGCCACCCCCGATCATCATCAACGCACCGGCTATAGTGCGGAACCGGCCGCTGCGCTTGGCCTCTTCGGTAGTGGGAACTGGACTCAGGGCTGCGATCGGAGCGATCCGCATCGCTCGTCGAGCCGGTGCCAACGCGGCCACGATAGTTACCAGGACACCAAGGCCAGCAGCGATTCCGATGCCAATCCACTCCACAGTGAAGGCAGCGGAACCTATGTTGGCCAGGCTGGTGGCCAGTTTGCCGACTCCGATACCCAGCGCGACCCCCAGAAGCGAGCCGATGACACCGATCATGGTGGCCTCGGCCAGCACCGCCCGCCGAACCTGGCCGGCGGTTGCGCCGATGCAGCGGGTCAAGGCTATTTGCCGCTGCCGCTGGGTGAGCAAAATGGTGAAGGTGTTGGCGATGACGATGGCGGCGACCAATCCGGCGATCGCGGCAAACGTCAGCAGGATGATCGAAAGGATATCGGCATCACCGGTGATGTCCGCGACCGCCGCGGCGGCAGCTGCCGAGCCCGTCTGCACCGTCGCAAGCGGACCGGCGGCAGCTTTCAGCATCGGAACCAGTGAATCAGCCGAAACACCAGGTGCAGCAAGCACATTGACACTTGACGGGATACCGCCGGCCAAGGCGATGCCCAGTTCCGGCGCAACGTAAAACTCATCACCGGTACCGGCGATGGCCGAGGAGGAGGTGTCCAGTAACGCCACCAGAAGCACCGCTCGCGGCGCTTCATCTGAACCGGTGACAGTCAGCGAAGACCCGAGTGAAAGACCATTGCGCTCAGCGGTATTCAGATCGACGGCCATTTCGGCGGCGCCTATCGGCCAAGCCCCGGACTTCAACCCGTACCACCGCAGGCGTTCATCCTGCGGAATCGTGTTGATCTGCATATAGCCCCGGGCAGCTTCGGCGGCGAAACGGCCGTAGGTGCGGTAGCTCGGTTCGACGAACTCCACTCCTGCTACCTGCGAGAGGCTCTCCAGGTCGGCCTTTTCGCCGTAGTCCGGCGTCACCACCACATCGACATTGGTGAACTCGGCGCCGACTGATTGGGTGAGCGCTGCATTGAAACTGGACGTGAAAACCAAGGTGGTGACGGTAAATCCGACACCGATGACAATGGCAAAACAGACCGCGACGAAACGCCCCGGGTAGGCCCTGAGTTGAGAGAAAGCAGATTTCATCTCAAGCACCCAGAGTCCGCAGTGCAGCCAACACACCTTCGGGGGTGGGATCCCAGATCTCGCCCACCGCGTGACCATCAGCCAGCATGATGACCCGGTCGGCGTACGCGGCCGCAATCGGGTCGTGGGTCACCATCACGATGGTCTGGCCGGCCTCCCGGGCGCACACCCGCAAATAGGACAGCAGTGCGGCGCCATTCTTGGAATCCAGCGCACCGGTAGGCTCATCGGCGAAAACCACGGTGGGCCGGGTGATCAAAGCACGTGCGATCGCCACCCGCTGCTGCTGACCACCGGATAGTTCGCTCGGTCGGTGGCCGAGACGATCGTTGAGACCAAGTGACGTGACCAGGGTGCTGAACAGATTGCGGTCCACCTTGCGGCCGGCCAGATCCAACGGCAGCAGAATGTTCTGTTCCGCGGTCAGCGTTGGCAGCAGGTTGAAGGACTGGAAGACGAAACCCACCTTGTCGCGGCGTAATTCGGTCAGCTGCCTGTCCTTCAAAGTGGTGAGATCCGTGTCGCCGATGATGATGTGCCCGGCGGTG
>JBBSRY010000675.1:0-1891 GCA_038242595.1 Mycobacteriales bacterium | reverse complement strand
TGGTCACACACACCACCGGGCCGAAGATTTCTTCGGCCCAGACCTTGGATTCGGCCGGCACCGCAGCGAGCACGGTTGGAGCGATTGATCGCGCTTGCTGTTTCCCGCCGAAAACCACTCGCGCTCCGGCCTCGACTGCCTCGGTAATCCAGCTCAGCACGCGTTCTGAGGAGCGCTCATCGATCAATGGCGCCACTCGGGTTTCGTCGGCTCTTGGGTCACCGACCACCACCTCTGCCATCCTGGCGACCAGCCGGGTTTCGAATTCGGCGGCGACACTTTCCATCACCACCACCCGTTGGACAGAGATGCAGGCCTGACCGCTGGCGTAGAACCCGCCGCGGATCACCGCGTCCACAGCCGCTGTCAGGTCCGCGTCCGACGCCACGATCAGCGCGGCGTTGGATCCTAATTCCAGCAAAGCCTTTCGTGGCGCGGCATCTCGGGCAATTTGATGTCCGACGGCAGCCGAGCCGGTGAAGGAAACCACTGCGATCCGCGGGTCCGACACCAGAGTCTGACCGACCTGAACGTCACCGGTGACCAGCTGCACCATTTCCACCGGCACCTCGTGCGCCTGGAGTACCTGACGAATCAGGTGCACCAGCAACAGGGTGGCCAATGGTGTGGTCGGCGCCGGCTTGCAGATGATCGGGCACCCGGCGGCCAGCGCCGGCGCAATCTTGTGGGTAGCCAACAGCAGTGGATAATTGAACCCGGCAATGCCGAGCACCGGACCGGCCGGCCGGCGCGTCCAGTAGCCGATCATGCCCTGACCGCTGGCCTGCAGATCGATCGGCACGGTTTCGCCGTGAATGTGCGAGACCTCATCAGCCGCTGCCGCCCAGGTGGCGATTGACCTGGCCACTTCGATGCGACAGTCCACCAGTGGCTTGCCGGTCTCCAGGACCAGAATGTTCTGCAACACCTCGTTGTGGGCGCGAAGTGCTTGTTCGATGTCGATCAGAAGGGCGCGCCGGACCCCGGAGGTCAGTGCAGCCGCAGCCGGCGCCACTGCGGTGGCCGCTTCAATGGCTCGCCGTGCCAACTCAACATCACCGAGGGGGGCATGGGCCACCTCGGTGCCGTCGAACGGGAAGAGCACGGTGGTGGTGGCTTCGGTGTGCGCCCATTCACCGCCGATGGGGAGCCCGGCTGGGTAGGGCGGTTCGAAGAGGGGCATCATCGGCCTTCCAGAAAGTTTCACACCGCAGGCGAATTCCGCCTGCTGGTCTGACCAGTTATTCTATATCACCAGCAGTGTGTCAACAACGTGAGAGTGGTGCCTAAATGAATGTCCGCATTGAAGATCCCATCCGGACACACCGGATCGCCGTGGTACCAGGTGATGGCATCGGTCCGGAAGTCGTAGATGCCAGCCGGCCCGCACTCTTAGCGTTGGCCAAGCGTTTTCGATTCAAGCTCGAATTTACCGAATATGGCCTAGGTGCAGCACATTTCAACGCCACCGGCGAACTGCTGACCGAAGAAGCATTGGCCGCGTTGCGCCGCCACGATGCGGTCTTCTTCGGCGCGATGGGTGACCCGTCGGTCAAGCCCGGGCTATTGGAACGCGGCGTAATCCTCAAAATGCGCCTGGCCTTTCAACAGGCCGCCAATGTGCGACCGGTTCGACTCTATCCAGGTGTGCAGTCTCCGATGAAAAGTGTGACCCCGGAGAATTGCGATCTGATCATCGTGCGAGAAAACACCGAGGGCTCCTACGTCGGCGGTGGTTCCACCATATTGGCCGGCACCCCGTACGCGGTCGCCACCCAGGATAGCGTGAACACCGCATTCGGCATCCATCGGGTGGTCGACTTCGCCTTCCGGTTGGCCATGCAGCGACGCAAACGATTGACGCTGTGCCACAAGAAGAATGTCCTGGTTC
>JBBSRY010000674.1:0-1904 GCA_038242595.1 Mycobacteriales bacterium | reverse complement strand
TAGACCGACTCAAAGACGTCAATGACAGTTACGGCCACCTGATCGGGGACCAACTCCTGGTTGCCGTTACCACCCGGATGGCGGCGATGATGCGGCACGGGGACACCTTGGCGCGTCTCTCGGGTGACGAATTCGTGGTGGTCTGCGAAGAGGTTCAAAGCCCGGCCCATGCGGCGGCAATAGGAAACCGACTGGTGCTGGCCCTGGCTCGGCCCTACGTGCTGACCAACATCGAGGTGCAGATCAGCGCCAGTGTCGGCTTGGCCTACGCCGAATACGGCGAGCATTCTGCCGAACAGCTGCTGCACGAGGCCGATACTGCGATGTATCAAGCCAAACGCCACGGCGGTGGGCGTCAGCACATGTTCGACACCGGTTTGCAACATCTATCCACTCCGTTGGCCAGCCTGGAGAGCGATCTGCTGGCGGCCATCACCCGTGGTGAACTGCGAAATGAATATCAGCCGATTGTCTCCACCGCAGACAGTCGGATCACCGGTGTCGAAGCGTTGGTGCGCTGGTCACACCCGGACCGGGGCGAAATACCGGCGACCACACTGATTCCGCTGGCCGAACAATCCGATCTGATCAGCGACATCGGGCATTGGGCCCTCCGGCGGGCTTGGGCCGACCTTGGGCGCTGGCAGCAGGCCGGGGGCGCCGAGGATGTGACCGTGGCAGTGAATGTGTCAGCGCACCAGATCGTCTCTGAGACCTTCCTACCTCAAGTCCGAGACATCCTGCGAGACGGCTCTCTCAGACCTGACCTCCTCACTTTGGAGATCACCGAAAGTGTGTTCCTGCGCAACAGTGATCACGCCAGTTTCGCGTTGACCGAGCTGCGAGACCTGGGGCTCAAACTCGCTCTGGACGACTTCGGCACCGGTTATTCCACGCTCACCTATTTGAAACAATTCCCCGTCGATATCATCAAGATCGACAGATCCTTTATCGCCGACCTCGGGATGAATCGAGCCAGTAACGCCGTCGTGTTGGCGATCGTGCAAATGGCTCACAGTCTGGGCATGACCGTCGTTGCCGAAGGGATTGAAAACAGCACCCAACGCGATCTCGTCGCCGACATGGGATGCGATTTCAGTCAAGGATTTCATTTCGGCAAACCCGCACCCGCCGACCGGATCAAAGAATTGTTGCAGCCACACTTTCAGGCCCATCGAGCCGGAGCACTGTTGGCCCTACCGCATCCCAGATCGGCAGGTTCCTGATGCCAGTGGCACCGCATAGGTCAGAAGGTGCGGAGGTGACCACCGCGGCCGCCGGCACCAGCTCAAGCCCCGCCGGTGTTCAAGACCTCCTGCGCCTCTGCGCCGCCGGCAATCACGCAGCATTCGAAGCTCTCTACAACTCTTGCTCGACAAAGGTTTTCGGGTTGACCCACCAAATCCTGCGGGACCACGCTCAGGCCGAGGAGGTCACCCAGGACATCTTCGTGCAGATCTGGATCCAGGCTGCCCGGTTCGATGAAACCCGAGGATCGGCCATAGCCTGGATCATGACCCTGACCCACCGCAGGGCAGTGGACAGAGTCCGCACATCGCAGGCTCGCCGAAATCGGGACACCGCCAATTACACAACCGATTTCATGCGTGACTTCGATCCAGTGCCCGAGCAAGCTGAAGTTAATGCCGAGACTCGCCTTGTCCGCACCTGTTTGACGTCATTGACAAAGCTGCAACGAGAATCGATCGTGCTCGCATACTTCGACGGTTACACGCACGCGGAAATTAGTGTCCTGCTTGCGCTTCCGGTCGGCACCGTAAAAACACGGATCCGAGATGGCATGATCAAGTTGCGCAGTGAGTTGACTGAGGCGGCCTGACCGGCACCACCGACGCCACACAAGGACTCCACAACTATCGGAGCCACCAGGTTAAGGCTATTCT
>JBBSRY010000673.1:0-1905 GCA_038242595.1 Mycobacteriales bacterium | reverse complement strand
ATCGAGTGGGAGGATGCCGGTATGGACCGGTTGGCCGGTGCCCCCGAAGCCTTGGCCTTCGTCCGGTCCAAGCAGCTGGAGCCGCCGGCTACTGCATTCGATGCCGCCTTCAGCACCCGCTGAGGTTGATCGGGTCACCTTCGACGACGGCCGAGCGCTCGATCGACGACGCCGTGAGAAGCTACTGACTATGACAGATGGCACCGGTATCGGCCGACTGAAGGTTACCCGGTCCTGAGCACCAACGTGTGGTGGGCAAAACCGAGTGACTTCTCACTCGCCGAGCACACCTATTTGGCCGGATTACTGGACCAGCGCGAGAAAGCCGCTGCCGCGTTCTTTCTCAGTCCCAAAGACCGGCAGCGATATGTTATCGGCCACGGACTGGTCCGGGTACTGCTCTCCAAGGTGGTCAACCGGCCCCCGCAGCAGCTGGCCTTCGAGCAGATCTGCGTCAACTGCGCCCATTCGGCCGCCCCGGCCGAAGGTCCCGACGGCAGGGCTTCTCACAGCAGGGCTGCCCACAGCAGGGCTGCCCACAGCAGGGCCCCCCACGGCAAACCTCAGCTGGCGCAGACAGATATTCACTTCAACCTCTCCCATGCCCGGAATCGGGTGCTCATTGCCATCAGCCAGAGTGCGCCGGTGGGAGTGGATGTGGAACACCTCGAGGCCACCCAATTTCCTGGTTTCGACGAAGTCGCGCTGTCCGACGGTGAGCGCGACGCGCTCTTAAAATTGCCTACCCAACAACGAGATCAGGCCAGGGCCTCGCTCTGGGTCAGGAAGGAAGCGGTACTCAAAGCGTCCGGTTGGGGGATGTCGTTCGACCCGGCGCTCCTGGCGCTGAGCAGTCCCGCGCACCTACCCGAACCGACGAGAACACTGCTGGGGCAGTACCACCTGGCCGACCTGAACGTCGGATCGGCGTACGCAGCCGCCGTGGCCCACGCGGCCGCGGAATCGGGGTCAACGCTGGAAAATGGACTCAATCGCATCGAAGGACTGGGCTCTCACAGTAGCGGCAGCTGAGTCTGAAACAGCCAGTGGCGCAACAGATCCACGTCCGCACCGTGCAGTTTCGCCAGCGTGAGGAAGGCGTCTGTGTCCACATTGCGGTGCTGATTTGCGGCCACCCATGAGCGCAACATTTCGAAAAACCCGTCATCACCCAACTGTCGTCGCAGCGCATGCAACGTCAACGCCCCTCGCCGGTAGACGCGGTCATCGAACATCAGGGCAGGTCCTGGGTCCCCCAGGATCAGATCCTGCGGTTTGAGCGCCAAGCCTGCTCTGGCCTGTAACGCCAAACTATGGGCGCTGGGCCCGCCGGAGCTCTCCGACCATAGCCACTCGGCGTAGCAGGCAAAGCCCTCGTTGAGCCAGATGTGTTCCCAGGAAGTCACTGTCAAGCTATTGCCGAACCATTGATGGGCCAGTTCGTGGGCTACCAGCCGTTCCTGCGACCGACGACCGTCAACGTAGTTCGAGCCGAAGATCGAGATGCCCTGGGATTCCAGCGGAATCTCCAACGCGTCATCGGTGATCACCACGGTGTAGGCGGCAAAAGGGTAGGGACCGAAGAGCTTTCCGAACAGCTGCATCATCTCCTGTTGCCGACCGAAATCAGCCTTGACCGCCGCCTTGAGACGGCTGGGGGCCAGAGCTACCATCGGCACCGGTTTGGTTGCAAGGTCGATCGTGTCGTACTGGCCGATCTGAACTGTGGCCAAATAGGTGGCCATCGGCTCCGGTTGGTCATAGACCCAGGTGGTTTGGCTTGCGGCCTTGCGCTTTTCCAGCAATGCACCGTTGGCCAACACGTAATAGGGCGAATCGGAGGTAATAGAGATCCGATAGCTGGCCTTGTTCCGCGGGTGATCGTTGCAGGGGAACCAGGTCGAT
>JBBSRY010000672.1:0-1917 GCA_038242595.1 Mycobacteriales bacterium | reverse complement strand
TGATGGAGGTGGCGGTGGTAATGGCCGACTGAATGGTTGGGGCGACCACGGTCTCGCCGTCCAGGGTGAAGGCGACCCGCTTCTGGATGTTGGCGGTGGTGTAGGCAGCCCAGTCACTGAACCCCTGGCTCTTGAACTCCAAGCTGACCGACCAACCTTGGGACTGGCTCAGACTGGAGACGGCGCTGCTGATTTCGCTACCCGGAATGATGGTGGGACCCAGCAGGAAGATTTCGGTTTGGTCCGTGTCACAGGAGATCAACGGCTTGGCCGGATCGTCCAGTCCCAGATACGGCTCGAGTTGATCGCAACTCAGGCCACTCTGGATCGCGGTGCTGACCGCGTTTTGCCACTCGGTCCAGTCGGCCGCCTGCGAGGACGCGGGCTGCGTGGGGTTACTCGGGTCGCCGCCGGAAGGCAGCGGCACATTCGGTTCTACCGGGGCTGCCTCGGTACCGGTGGATGCAGCGTCAGTAGACGCCGCGTTCGTAGCGGCAGCATCGGTGGCGGCAGCATCGGTAGCGCCAGCGTCCGTTGAGGCAGCCTCCGTTGAGGCAGCAGAGGTTTCGGTAGTGGCCACGGCCGCACCCTGGCCGCGCAGACCCACGCTGGACTCGGTGGCAGCGGCGGGCTCGGTGCCGCCTGTCGATGCTGCATCACTTTCCGCCGCGCCGGCTTCGGTGGCCCCCACTTCCGAGGCCGAGACCTCAGCAGTGGATCCTGCCGGTTCGGTTCCAGCCGCGTCGGTGCCTGATGTGTCGGCAGCGCCCGCGGTCGCACTGGCCTGTGCAGCGGCGCTGGAAAGCAGAGCGGCGTACTCGGCCGAATACGGAACTCCACTGGTCAGGACCGGACGGAAGTTCAGCTGCGCGCTGCGGGTCAGGTTGGACAGGTCTTCGTTGCCGGGGACCGTGACCACCAGCTGGGTGGCGCCATCAATCTGGATCTGCGCGCCGGAGACACCGGAGCCGTTGACCCGGCGTTCCAGGATGTCGCGGGCCTGCTCCATGGCGTTGCGGTCTGGAGTGGAGTTGTCCGTAGTTTGGGCACCCAGAACAATGCGGGTGCCGCCCTGCAGGTCAATACCGAGTTTCGGGGTATTGGACCCGGAGGTGAAGAACACCAATGAATACAGACCGACGGTGATCACGATAAAAGTCATGATCATGCGCCAAGGTCGGAACTGCCCGGCCGGTGTTGCCACGTTCGTCAATCTCCTCAGTGCTCAAGCAAATGCTCGGCCGCCCACTGAATGCGACCTCCGGCACAAAAGCCCGGACGCGCGCCTTCACTTCATTACCGGTCCTGTTTATGCAGGGCCAGCGGTGAACAACTTTCGCTGGACACGCACGCTTTTGCCCCGACCGCAGACAGCGATCGGGGCAACAACTTACGTTGGTAGCCGGTTGAAGATACTTCACCCGGTTGCAGATAAATCGTTAAGTCAGATTGGCCACACCTTGTGAACACTCAGCAGCGACGCTGGGGCAATGAGGTGATCTTCCAACCGGTACCGATCGGCCAGCTTAGCCGAGGTCCTTCTTGTGCAGATCCACTTGACTGCCATCAGCATCGGTGGCGTCGGAAACGGCTTCGTCGGACACGGCGAATTCAACGTCATCGGGGACGGTCGCGACGACAACCTCGCGGATCGCGGCCTTGACCCAGGTGGTGCGAACACCCGGGGTGATTTCCAGCTCGACGGTGTCATCGGCCATCGCTGTGACCGTGGCGTACAGGCCTGAAGTGGTCATGACGCGGGTACCGGGAAGGATGGATTCCTTCATGGCCTTGTCGTCGGCCACCATTTTTTTACGCTTCTTCGACGAGAAATACATCATCACGACGAGGGCGGCGATAAGCACCAGGGGCAGAAGCAGTTGGTCCATTTTTTCCTCTTTCTACAATGCGGTTGGC
>JBBSRY010000671.1:0-1922 GCA_038242595.1 Mycobacteriales bacterium | reverse complement strand
GCCAACTCCAGATAGGTCATCGGGCCGATCGCCAACAGCCGCAGTTCACCGGGAAATGCCGCAGCCAGCCGGACGATCATTTCCGGGCCGGACTCAGCCGCCGCCGACGCTGCGGCGACGGGTAAGCAAACATCGCCAACTCCATTGACGCCGTGCACCCGGGGGGCGCCACCGTCGAACTCGCCGGCCAATGGGTCCATCGCTCCGATCGCCACCGGAACATCTGCAAAACCGGCCAACGCCAAGAGATCCAGGGTGTTCTGGCCGGCCTGGGCTGCGGTTACATTGCCCGATACGGTGCTGACCCCGACCAGATCGACATCCGGATGGGCCAGAAGGTAGAGCAGTGCCAGGCAGTCGTCGACGCCGGTGTCGCAATCCAGCAGGTACGGGTGGGACACGGCAGGACTCCTTCGCGCAACAAATGGGAAGGGCAGCCTATCCGGAGATCAGGTGGGCGGCACATTGCTTTCCCGGTGCGGACCCGCATCCGGCAGGGAAGGAACCCGTCACTAGAATTGAGCGCATGACCGAAGCAGTCGTACCGAAAACTGAACCCAAATTGACCTACCGCCTCATCACCGGCCCGGATGACAGCGTCTTCTGCGAGCGGATCAGCGCCGCACTGTCGGAGGGATACCGGCTTTATGGTGGCCCGGCGGCGACCTTCGATGGCAGCAAGGTCATCCTGGCGCAAGCGGTGGTGCTGGATATCGCCATCGACAAGAACGGTGCGCAGCGGTGAGCAACCCGGTGAGCTCCGGCTACGAGGGTGACATCACTCCCGCCGAAGCCTGGGGGATCCTCAAGGACAAGCCCGGCGCCGTCCTGGTGGATGTGCGCACCGAAGCCGAGTGGCGCTTCGTCGGCACCCCGGACCTGACCGAACTGGGCAAACAGGCCGTATTCGCCGAATGGAATACCTCCTCCGGACGTAACCCGGACTTTCTCACCGAGCTCAAGGCAGCCGGCATTTCCCAGGGTCCGGTGTTATTCCTGTGCCGGTCCGGGCAGCGTTCGATAGGCGCGGCGCAGGACGCCACCGCCGCCGGCATTTGCCCCGCCTACAACATCAGTGACGGTTTCGAGGGGGCACTCGACGCCGACGGGCACCGTGGCCGCGACGGCTGGCGCGCAGCCGGATTGGCCTGGAAGCAGTCATGAGCAGGGAATTACGTCCGGACACGCTGGCAGTTCGTGGCGGACTCGCCAGATCCAATTTCCAGGAGACCGCCGAAGCGCTGTACCTCACTTCCGGCTATGTCTATGAGTCGGCCGGCGCTGCCGAGAAGGCATTCACCGGTGAGGTCGACCGCTTCGTCTACTCCCGCTACGGGAACCCGACCGTTGCCACCTTCCAGGAAAGACTGCGGTTGATGGAGGGCAAGGAAGCGTGCTTCGCTACCGCGACGGGGATGGCGGCGGTGTTCAACGCACTGGCCGCACTGGTCAAGAACGGTGACCGGATCGTCGCGGCTCGCAGTCTGTTCGGGTCCTGTTTCGCCATTCTCAACGATCTGCTGCCGCGCTGGGGTGTGCACACCGATTTTGTCGACGGGCACGATCTGGATCAGTGGGAGAAGGCGCTGTCCACCCCCGCGAAGGTGGTGTTCTTCGAAACACCATCCAATCCGATGCAGGAACTCGTTGACATCAAACGGGTTTCGGAGATGGCGCACGCGGCGGGCGCCGTCGTGGTGCTGGATAACGTCTTCGCCACCCCGCTGTATCAAAAGGGCGGCGACCTGGGCGCGGACGTGATCGTCTATTCGGCCACCAAGCACATCGACGGGCAGGGACGCGTCCTGGGCGGCGCCATCCTGGGTACCGATGAGTTCATCAACAAACATGTGCAGGAACTGATGCGCCATACCGGTCCATCGATGAGCCCGTTCAATGCCTGGGTGCTGACCAAGGGCCTG
>JBBSRY010000670.1:0-1923 GCA_038242595.1 Mycobacteriales bacterium | reverse complement strand
CTCGTTCGCCTCATCATCACCGACTTCGGAAGCCAGGACTGTAGCGTTCCCTGCATCGACCTTCACTTCGGTGATCGTTCCGGCTCCATCCTTGACGCTCACGTCGTAGACCAGGGAACCGTCCTCGTCGCCAAGCTCAGTGCTGACGATGCTGCTGCCGGTCACGGAAGCCGTTGCGGCTGCCTCTGCTGCCTTGGCGTCGATGGTGGCGAGCTTCGCGAGCTGGGCTGCTTCCTCGACGTCGGGAACTTCGGTGGCCGACTCAGGAACCGAGATCGACCCGTTGACCTGCGCCTCTTTCTGCTCACCCTGCTCGCTCTGCGTGGTGCCCGGCGACGGGGTCGCCGAGGTGTTGGCATTCGCGACGGCAATACCGCCGAGAGCGGTTCCGCCGACCAGGACCAGGCCTGCCAGGGAACCCACGATCGCTTTCTTCTTCTGGATGACGTTCATGGTGCGACTGCCTTTCAATCTACGGACGTGAACCCTTGGTAGTGCCGCAGTGATCCTGCGCCACTTTTTCGGATCCGGCCCCGATTCGCGGTGCCTGGTACAACTCTGTCCCACGGTCACTAAGAGAACGCTGAGAGAACCTGAAAGGACACTCAGTCGGCGGGGCGACCGAGGCTCGGCAGCCGCATCAGCCTCGGCGTCCGTCATGGTCCCACGGGACGATCTTTTCTCAGCTTCCTTTCATGAACTGTGGCGCACACTGATGCTGGCACCGCGGTGCCAGCGAATCCCGGCTCCATGGCACCTCGGATGCCGGGACAGGGCACGGCAAGGATCTTCAGGAGGACATCATGAGGCGAACTGGTCCCGAGCAGCGCAGGGCTGCAATGATTGCCGGGGCAAGTTTCGTTGCCGGGGCCCTGCTGATGGCCACTGCCGCTATAGGGTCGCTCCAATCAACCAACAGCGCTACCACCGGCACTGGCAGTGCCGGTGGTAGCAGCCCCTCAGTTGCCTACTCCGGCCCGGGTACCGGCTCGGCAACCGGTCAGACTTCATTGCATTCGGCGCCTTTAGGCAAGGTGTCCTCAGGCGTGACATCGGTTCCCGGTGTGGCAGCAGTGGGACCACCCGAGGGTGGATGTCAGAACCCTGTGACGGGTGGTCCCGGGAAGCATCTTGTCGATGCTCCCAAGACCGCACTGCTGATCGGTGATTCACAGTCCGGGGGCGCGGCGGGAGTGCCAGGTGATCGGACCTGGACGCAGACCGCCCTGCGTAACGCGGGATACACCGTGCAGTTCCTGGGTGCTGGTGGAACCGGTTTCGTAGCCGCCAACGCCAGCGGGGGGTTCAAGAATTATCCGTCGGCCCTCGAGCAGGGCCAATGGGTGATGCCGTGTACGGCACCGGGCCTGATCGTCGTGGAAGGAGGAGGCAACGATGCCACGACGGGCGCATCCAATGCGCAGATCCTCTCCGGCGCGGATCAGCTGATGACCTCGCTGAGAAAGGCTTATCCAACATCACAAGTCCTCATGGTCGGTACGGTGGCCCGGAGTTCCGATGATGGGGGATCCCGCCGCACCGAGGTCGATGGGCTACTCGGGTCTTACGCGCATCAGCACAACATCGCGTATGTCAGTGTTGGGGATTGGCTGACGAGGTACCAGATGACCGGACTGATGGCAGACAAGGTACACCTCTCACAAGCCGGTCATGACCGGCTGGCCATGGCACTGGCCGATCACCTGAACTCACTCGGTCTGACCGCGTCGGATCTCACCGGCGCCAACAAGTAATCCACCCAGGATTCGGTCGGAAGTTCTCTGCGTCAAAAACTCGCGTATGCGATGACGCCGCGCTCGACGCTCTGCTGCGCGTTGCCGGGTCAGCGGGTGGTGAGCCCGAGTTGAGCGCAGAGCCAATCCAGGTTGTTCTGCAAGCCGGGTTTCCACACCTGCCAGGAGT
>JBBSRY010000669.1:0-1927 GCA_038242595.1 Mycobacteriales bacterium | reverse complement strand
TGGTCCGGCAGGAATCTGCCCGCACGAAACGATCGAAAATACCGTGCTGTCCACATCCAGCAGCGTCAGCCTGAGTCCGAGCCAGGTGTTTCCTGTGGACCGGTCCCGACGACCCATATCTGAGCGCTATCCCTGAATAACAGACCCATCCTTAACGGTCACAGCTACTGCGGCGAGCGCGGTGCTTGCCGGCCCCCTGGTGGCGGCGCCGGTAAATGCATCAAACATTGACCCATGGCAGGGGCAGTTCAAAACCGCTCCGGCCGCGGCAACGATGCAGCCCTGATGGGTGCAGACCGCAGAGAACGCAACCACCTCTTGGCCTTTGCGAGCCAGCGCGATCGCTGCCTGGTCGGCGCCGATGATCAGTGAGCCGCCATCGGGAATGTCATCTACCGAGGTCAAACTGGCTGCAGTACTGTCGGTGCCGGGCGCCGGGGCAGGGTTGGTTGGGGTTTCTGCCGCACCCGAACATCCGGTAAGTACGACCGCGCCCGCCGCAATTCCCGCTCCGATCGCCGTTCTTCTACTGACACTGGAGCAGCTACCGCAACAGGTCTCGGGCACAGCCACGGCTGGAGTGTTGATCGTTTCGGTCATATTGGAGCCCCATCGTCAATTGGCGTCGTGGTGTCCCACCCCTATTGGAGCGAGGGTACTTCTTTGGTAACTGAGTTGGTCATTGACTCGGTCGGTCCTGTCAGTCTCGATCGACGACTGATCGACTAAAGAGTGGCGCCGAAGCGATCGACGATCGAGGATTCGGCAAGTCTGGATAGCCCTTCCCGAACCACCCGGGCCCGAGCTTCCCCAACCCCCTCTACCGCTTGGAGGTCGCCGGCGGTCGCAGCCAAGAGACCCTGCAGATTTTCGAAGTGGTTGACCAACCTGTCCTGAATGGCCAGCGGCACCCGGGGGATCCCGGCCAACAACCGATGGCCACGCGGGCTGACGTGAAAATCGAGGCTGTCAGCGGACGGCGGGTAGCCGAATTCCCGTGCGATCGAATTCAGGTCCAGCAATGTCACTTCGTCCAGTTCATCAAGGGCGGCAACGACTTCCTCGGGGGTGCGTTCGCTACCCACCGGCAGGTAGTCGCGCACCAAGAGTTCGCGGGTGCCTTCGGTCGCCCCGGTGAGTTCATCGAGCTGTAGTGAGGGCAGACGTCCGTCAGTGCCGAGTTCGACAATATCGCTGGTGATCTCATCGGCGATTCGACGCACCATCAGCAACCGCTGCATCACCGTCATCGCATCGCGCAGGGTGGTGAAGTCTTCGATTTCCAGCGCGGACAGCGAATGTGCAACCTCGTCCAGCCGGGTCCGGTATCTCTGCAAGGTAGCCAGAGCCTGATTGGCACGGCCCAAAATCGACGATGAATCATTCACCACATAACGGGCGCCGTCGAAATACAGACTGATGATCGACATCGAATGGCTCACCGAGATTACCGGGAGCTGGGTCTGGATCGCGGTTCGTTCTGCTGTCCGGTGCCGGGTACCGGATTCCACAGTGGGAATCGTCGGATCAGGCATGAGCTGCACATTTGCGCGCAGGATCTTGGTAGCGCCGTCGTTGAGGATGACGGCGCCGTCCATCTTCGACAACTCGCGCAGTCGGGTGGGGGAGAAGTCGATGTTGATCTGAAAGCCGCCATCACTCAGCGATTCGACCGTCCTGTCGAAGCCGAGCACGATAAGGGCGCCGGTGCGTCCCCGCAGGATGCGTTCGAGTCCCTCGCGTAAAGCCGTTCCGGGGGCCAACTGGGCCAAAACCAAGCGCAAAGCAGCGCTGGTGGTCCTGTCGCTCATCTAAGTCCCCCGTTCTGCGTGATTCGCCGAACGCCAGTCTAAGGGGAGTGTTCAGGGTGTTCGTTGACGCAACCAGTGCACCACCCCCGAGTCGTTACCTAAAGCACGAAAGGCCT
>JBBSRY010000668.1:0-1933 GCA_038242595.1 Mycobacteriales bacterium | reverse complement strand
GGCATCGCTAAATACATCTACCTATCCGGGTATCGCTATTTGATCGGCTGTTCCTCCACCTCCTTGGCGGACGGCGGGCAGCTGGCAGCCGGGGTCTGGGATTCGGTGCGTGGTAAGCACCTTGGCCCCGCAGCCAGATGGTGCCCACCGCGGGCGCGGTGGCGCGGACCGGCCTCGCAGTCACGCGTGAAGTTGCCCGCCCTGCTCAAGGGATATCTCCGTCTGGGCGCCGTCGTGCTCTCAGAACCGGCGCACGACGCCGAGTTCAATACTGCCGACCTGTTGGTGTTACTCGATCTGCGGACTGCCGATCAGCGATACCTTCGATTCTTCCTCCCGGGTTCGGATGAATTCCGTTGAGCCGTGGTGCCTCGGAGCCGCGGGGCACCACCGCCAAGCTTGCGTGGGGGAGTGTGTCGCGAAAACCGACCAACAGGCTGGGATCGTGAGGTCGCTGTGGCGCGGATCCAGACTAATGACCGCGTTACTGATTTCGTGCTGCGCGATTGCGATCTGGTCCTCGATTCCTGGATACCGGCGGCAACACCGACGGGCGGCGTCACTGCGTCGGGCATCTGGAAGAATGCTGCGCGCCCTGCGAATTCGTGTTCACATTGTCGGGACGCCTCGTTCCGGTGCCAGCCTGGTGGTGGCCAATCATCAGTCCTGGCTGGACATTCTGGTGCTCACGGCTGCTGCCCCGATAATTCTGATGGCCAAGTCTGAGGTGTTCAGTTGGCCGTTGATCGGAGGGATGGCGCGGCGGACCGGTGCGATTAGTTTGCGGCGTGGATCATGGCGCTCGATGCCTGCGGTGGTCGATGTCATCACCACCGCTCTTCGGCAGGGACATCGGGTTCAGGTGTTTCCGGAAGCAACCACCCGCTGCGGTGGGGCGGTTGGTCAGTTCTACCGCGCCGGCTTTCAAGCTGCCTTGAACGCCGCGGTGGTGGTTCAACCCGCAGCGCTGTCCTACCGCGACGTAGACAGTCGATCCAGCAGGCTGGCTGCTTTCGTCGGTGACACCGAATTGGTGGATTCGCTGCGAAACGTGCTGCGCTCACCCGGATTAGAGGTCAAATTGCAGTGGCTGACACCGATTCCGGCCATTGCCGGTACCGGCTTGGCCGCAGCCGACCGCCGGTCGGTGACAACTTTGGCGCAAAATTCGGTGGCTTCCGCACTGGGTCAAGAGGTGATTTATCGGCAGCCGGCGCAGCGTCCACGGAAGATGACATCGGCCGATTCGATGACAAAGCCCGGGGCGACTGCTTGCACATCGGCGGCATCTGCCACCGGCAACACCGCGGCGTGAACATCGAAGATCGAGCTGCACACAGCGCACAGTAGGTGGTGGTGCTGTTCGTGCACATTGGGGTCGTAGCGGGTAACGCGGTCGCCGACATGCACGGCCAATAGTTCGCCCGCGTCCACCATTTCCCCAAGGGTGTTGTAGACGGTGGCCCGACTGATCTCCGGCAAAGCCGCCGCAGCTCGCTCGTGCACATCGTCTGCAGTGAGGTGGATGTGTTGCGCCCCAACAACATCGAAAACCCTGGCGATCACGCGGCGCTGCGACGTCATACGCCAGCCGCGGCCGATCAGCCGTTCCGAGAGGGTTTCCATCACTCAAAGATACCTGGCTCTGTCTGGAAACAGTACGCAGGCTGGATACTGTCCAAGATTGGACTATGTCTAAGATAGGGGCATCACTGCCGAAGTCTGACAAGACATGAAACTTAACGAGGATGTGCAAATGACGAAAGCCAGGCTGACTACTGCCGCAGGCGCCCCCGTTGCCGACAACCAGAACTCGCAGACTGCGGGCCCGAACGGCCCGATTCTGCTTCAGGATCACCACCTGATCGAGAAACTGGCGCACTTCAACCGGGAGCGCATCCCGGAGCGCATCGTGCATGCGGTGGGTTCCGGC
>JBBSRY010000667.1:0-1933 GCA_038242595.1 Mycobacteriales bacterium | reverse complement strand
TACTGGCAATCGTGGGGGTGGCGTCAACGGTGACGTAACTCGGTGGGGCGGTCTGAGTCGGGATTGCGACCGACTCCGCAGCGCAGCCGGCGAGCAGTACAGCGCAGGTCAGTGCGCCGACCCGGAAAAACAACTGCGGTCGTGACAGGTGCGGACGTGATGCGGATAAGACGGGCACAAGGGGCAGTGTAGGCAACTCAGGGTCGCGCACCGCAACAGTGGGCCGGGATCTACAGTGACCCCATGACCAGCGACCCCACCGATAATGTCAAACCTGCCCCCGTTGCCGTCATCACCGGCGCTTCCAGCGGTATTGGCGCCGCCACCGCCAAAACTTTGGCGCAGGCCGGATTCCGAGTGGTGCTGGGTGCCCGTCGGGTGGACCGATTGGCAGCGGTAGCGCACGAGATCGGATCGGCGGCACAGGTGCTCGAGTTGGATGTGACCAAACCGGAGTCGATCGAGGCGTTCGCACAAGATGCCGGTGCTGTCGGACCGATCGAGGTGCTGGTTGCCAATGCCGGCGGCGCGTTGGGGGCCGATACCGTGATCGCCGGCGACGACCAGCAGTGGCGCGTCATGTGGGAGACCAATGTGCTTGGCGTGGTTCGTACTGTCCGGGCGTTCCTGCCGGCCCTGGAGGCCAGTGGGAACGGACGCATCGTGGTGTTGAGTTCGGTTGCGGGGCATCAGGTTTACCCCGGTGGCGGCGGTTACTCCTCGGCCAAACATGCAGTTTCAGCGGTCACCGACACGCTGCGGATCGAGTTACTGGGCACACCGATCAGAGTGATCGAAATTGCGCCGGGAGCGGTCCAGACCGAATTTGCGCTGGTACGCCTGGGAGACCAACAAAAGGCCGACGCGGTGTATGCCGGGCTACAACCGCTGGTCGCGCAGGACGTCGCCGACGCCATCAGTTGGGCGGTGACCCGGCCGGCGCATGTGACCATCGCCCGAATCGATCTGTTCCCGCGGGCGCAGGCCAGTGCCAGGGACTACCACCGAGTGAAAGACTAGGACTTCTTGACGGCCACGAGGAGCCCGTTGGAGAGCGGGATCAGCACCGGGACCAGATTGTCATCCTCCCGCATCATCCTCCCGGCCTCCCGGATGGCGACCGTATCGACATCACGCTGGGTCGGATCGCTGACCCGGTCGTTCCAGAGAGCGTCGTCGATTGCGACGATGCCACCGGGTCGCAACAACCGCAGAGCTTCGGTGAGATATTGCGGGTACTCGGACTTGGCGCCATCGATGTGCACCAGGTCGTAGGCGCCATCGGTGAGCCGTGGCAACACTTCCAGGCCACGGCCATTGATCAATCGAGTGCGCCCCGGGGCGATCCCCGCCTCGACGAATGCCTGCTTGGCCGCCCGCTGGTTTTCGGCCTCGATATCGATGGACGTCAGGATGCCTTCCGGTACCATCCCGGCAAGAAGGTGAAGAGCCGACACTCCGGCGCCGGTGCCGACTTCGACCACTGACTTCGCGGCCACCGCGGCCGCCAGAAAACGTAATGCGGCGCCGGCTCCGGATCCAACCGGAATGCAGCCAAGATCCGCGGCCCGCGAACGGGCCGACAGAACAGCCTCATCCTCGGTAATGAAGAACTCTGCGTATGAGCGGCTTGACGTCACCGGGTATTCCTCCAAGCGCTGGCGGACGCATCTTGCTGCGGTCCGAAGAATGACAGAACCGCACTTCCGGGGACAACGAGTCGATTGATCTGTTCGACGCGGGCGCTCCGGCTGCATGGCAGGTGTCGGGCTTGACGCTACCGGGGGCGGCCGACGGGGTTGGGCAGGCGCACCGCGAAAATCCTCCGGATGCGGACGGGCTCGGCGTTCGGCGGCGGGTAATCCGCCGCTCACCGATATTTCACATAACTGCCGGGAACAATCAGGGGACTTTAACGTTGCATTAACCAAGC
>JBBSRY010000666.1:0-1937 GCA_038242595.1 Mycobacteriales bacterium | reverse complement strand
TTGGGGATGACGATGAGGGTGTCGCACTCGTTGCGCAGCTCTTTGATGCCTTCTTCGGCCTGGCCGCCGCGTCGCTTGCCTTCGAAGGCGAACGGACGGGTCACCACACCGATGGTGAGCGCGCCGAGCTTTTTGGCGATGGAGGCCACCACGGGGGCTCCACCGGTACCGGTGCCGCCACCTTCGCCGGCGGTCACGAACACCATGTCGGCGCCCTTGAGGACCTCTTCGATCTCTTCGCGGTGATCCTCGGCGGCCTTGCGGCCAACCTCAGGATTGGCACCGGCGCCCAGTCCTCTGGTGAGTTCGCGGCCGACGTCGAGTTTGACGTCGGCGTCGCTCATCAGCAGCGCTAGGGCATCGGTGTTGATCGCGATGAACTCCACACCGCGCAGGCCCACTTCGATCATCCGGTTGACGGCGTTGACTCCGCCGCCGCCGATGCCGACGACCTTGATCACGGCCAGATAGTTGTGCGGTGGCGTCATGGCCCGGTGGCCCTTCTTTCGTTGCTGGTACGAGCATTTGGTAAAGCTGGTTCGGTCGAAATGCTGGGCGGTTCAAGTTCTGTGCGGTTCCGGTGTCGGTCTTATTCATGGATTCGACTCACCGGCCTGTCGTTCCTGCCCGGCGTGTCTTAAACCCTCAACCTGAACCAGACCCTTATAGTTATGTCAAGCTGGTCTTTGAGATGACGGTATTGGCCGATGGTCGCTGTCATCCGGAGGCGCGCCGCGCCATCGCCAATTTCTGTGTGGTTATGCCAGTCTCGCATGTTCCCTCACCCCCACATCGAGCCAAGACGCCGAAAATGCCGTTGACAGGCCGATTCTGCTGCTTTCGAACAGTGAGAGTGGTTCAGCGGACGGTGACCAGGGCCGGATCGGAGATATCGAACGCGGTTCCCTGCTGCGCCAGCACCGCCGGCAGAATTTGCCCCTTGCGCACACTGTCGCTGACCCCGCCCCACTGCACGGTCCGGCCATCGGTTAATTCCAAACTGATGTCGTAAGGGCTACGGGCCGACACCGTGGACAACAGTGGAACCAGCTCGGCCGGCAGCACCTGCACAACGGTCAACCCGGCCAGTGTTGCCGGATCTGCCGGGCCCGGCGTGGCCAGTCGCAGGGTCACCAAACCCGGCGGCACCGCCGGCACCGTCAAATATGGGTTCCCGAAGCTGTCCAGCAGATACAGCGAGCTATTGGCCGGTACCACCGCAACCGGAATCCGCAGCGTCACCGACACGTGCAGGGTGCCCGGCCACTGCCTGGTCACCTCGGCATCGGCGACCTGTGGAATCAGCTCGACCGCTGCCGAAACCTGCGTCAGGTCAACTGAGATCAGCGGTGTGCCGGACGGCACCGCAACCGCGGTCTGCACCTGGCCGATGAGTTCAGAGTCCAGTACCGGACCGGCCGGTGACACCGGAGCTGCCGCAGCCACCGATGGCGCGTCGAATTCGATGGCAGTCGGGGACGGCGGGGCCGACGCCGAGTCCGCGGCTGCCGCTATCGACGAGCTATCGGAAGCAGCGGCCTCGTCCGTGCTTTCCACCACTCCGGATCCGGTGTTCAGCGTGACGGTGACCTTCCTCAGTCCCAGCACCGAGGTGCCATACACCAGATAAGCGCCGCCGCCCGCGAGCAGCAGCACGATGAGAAACAGTACCCAGCCAATGCGGCGGTGCCTCTTCTGCTGTGCCAACCGCAGTTCGGCGCGTTCGGTGCGGGTGAGCACCGGTCGCGTTTGACGAATCTCGGACCGATTGTCCGGCAGGGTATCGGTCATGATTTGCCTTCTGAAACAGACCGGTCTGCCAGCAACTGCAACAACTCCGGACCGATCATGGTGACATCACCGGCCCCCATGGTGATCACCACATCACCGGCCCGCAGCAGAGCAGCTGCGGTTTCGGCGGTATCGCGCACCGATGG
>JBBSRY010000665.1:0-1943 GCA_038242595.1 Mycobacteriales bacterium | reverse complement strand
CTTTTCGGCGAGGAAGAGCTCGTCGCCGATTTGCCGGTTGGTCATTCCTTGGCCGATGAGCGCCAGAACTCGCCGTTCCTGGGCGGTCAGGCTGGCCATGCGGGGATCCGGGGGAACGGGGTCGGCCAGGCCTTCGATGATGTTTCGCTTCAGCGCAGCATCGAACAGGGATTCGCCGTTGGCGGCCAGTTTGATGGCGGTCCGCAGGTCGGTGCCACCAATTTCCTTCAGCACATAGCCGGACGCGCCTGCCAGCACGGCACCCCGGAGAGCCTGCTCGTCGTCGTAGCTGGTCAGGATCAGGCACCTGAGGGTTGGATCGACAGAACGAACGTCACGGCATACTTCGATCCCGGTGCCGTCAGGCAGCCGCGCGTCCAACACGGACACGTCCGGACGCAGTGCCGGAATTAGGCGCGTGGCCTCGGCCGCAGTGCCGCAGGACCCGACCACGGTGAAGCCCTGCCCCTCCAGCAGTTCCGCAAGGCCCAGCCGCACCAATTCATGGTCGTCCAAGATAAAGACGCGATTGGGCGGCGGCACATCCTCAGTGGCAGATTGCTGACTCACAGTCATCTCCTCCGTCATGTCCTTGCAGAGCTCCGAATCCCCGCCCGACGAGCATTGCCCAAGATGGCATGACGCCCTCCTTGACATGGGTCCACACTGATAGTGAATACTTCCATGCTGCCCCACGGACCATGGGCGTGCAATGGTACAAAGTCCCCAATCCGCAGGTGCCGTTGCAACTTCGCAAATCATTCACCGGAGCTGGCTATCAGTGCTTCCATCTGCAAGCTCAGCACCACTGCGCCGTGCTGGTTTTTGAGCGTCCCCGTCATGACCACCGCAGCGCGGCCGCGCCCGTCATTTTCTACCGAGCCTATGTGCACCGCCCCCACGAGAACGTCGCCGGGGCGCACCGGGTGCAGGAAGCGCACCTCCCGAATCTCCGTGCCCGCCACGACGTCATAGTGGTTGAACAGGCCCGCCACGGCAAGTCGCTGAAAGATGGACAAGGTGTGCAGACCACTGGCGATGAGCCCGCCGAAGCAACTCTCTTGTGCTGCCGCGGGATCGGTATGGAAGTACTGGCTGTCCCACTCCGAGGCGAAGCGGATAATCTCCGCCTCGGATACGGAGTGGGAGCCAAGGGTTGCCGATTCACCGACGGGAAGCTGCTCCGCGGTGAAGCGGGGTGGGTTCGGAATCATAGCGACCTCGCGACCAGTTCCTTCATAATCTCGTTGGTGCCGCCGTAGATCTTCTGAACACGTGCCGCCGCGAACCGCCGGGCAATGGGGTATTCGGTCATGTAGCCGTAGCCGCCGAAGATCTGCAAGCACCGATCGACGACTTTGTTCTGCATGTCGGTGCACCAGAACTTCGCGAGGGACGCGGTAGGCGCATCGAGGTCGCCAGTGACATGCTGCGCAATGCAATGGTCCACCAGCGTGCGGGCGGCCAAACTGTCCGCGACACACTCCGCAAGCACGAACCTGGTGTTCTGAAAGGACAGCAGATTCGCACCGAATGCATCCCGATCTCTCGCGTACGCCGTCGCTTCGCGAACGGCGAATTCGCACTCCGCCGCTGCCCCGACGGCGATGGCCAGCCGTTCTTGGGGCAGTTGCTGCATCAGCTGGACAAACCCCAGACCTTCGACCCCGCCCAGCACATTCTCACTCGGGACCCGCATGTCCACGAAGGCCAGCTCGCGCGTATCCTGGCCGTGCATGCCGATCTTCTCCATCACGCGTCCGCGCTCGAAGCCTGCGAGGCCGGCAGTTTCGGCGACGATGAGCGACATTCCCTTGCCACCCGTCTCCTCGCTGGTGCGTGCGGCGATGATCACCAGGTCGCAGTGGGATCCGTTGGAGATGAACGTCTTGGCGCCGTTGACCACGTAGCTGTCCCCATCCTGCCGAGCCCGGGTGCGGATG
>JBBSRY010000664.1:0-1950 GCA_038242595.1 Mycobacteriales bacterium | reverse complement strand
GGGCTCATGAGGATGCCTTTCTTGGACCAAATCTGCTGCAACAAGTTCGCGTCATCATGTGTGGGGTGGATCGGGATGTCCAACCCATGCACTTACCCGACCCCTGCAGCGTACATGAACCCGGGATTGCATGTCCGGGGGCGTGCGCAGAGTGACCGCCGTGTGCCAACCGGGCCATGGTCGGCGGCGCAGTGTTTGGGGTCCCCGGAATCTATGGTCAGCCGCACCGGTTGCGGGCCGGCTCGGGGGCCTCAGCCGGTGTCGACCCCACTCATATTTTCAGCCGGGCCGTGGGTGATGAACCGGCGCCCGATTCTTCGGTTGGGTCGGCGCCGGGTTGATCGGCGGCTTCTGATTGGGCACACAGATGGGCTGCTCATCGGACACCATCAGCGGTTCCCCATGGTGCTGCAGCATTATCGCTGGTCCGTCCAGCACGCGGTACGTGGTCGTCGGTGAGGTGACTTCGATCTTGAGTCGACTGCCGCGCACAGTGAGGGTGATGGCCAGGCGGGTGATTCCCGAAGGGAGGCGCGGTGCGAACGCGACGCTCCCACTGCGTTCGCGTAGACCGGCAAAACCAGCTACCAATGCGGTCCAGACGCCGGCCAGACTTGCCAGGTGCAGTCCATTGCGAGTGTTGTCCGCGAGGTCGTCCAGATCCATTAACGCGGTCTCGGTGAGGTAGTCATAGGCCAGGTCGAGATGGCCGGTCTCAGCGGCCAACACCGCCTGGGTACTGGCCGACAGCGAGGAATCCCGGACCGTGAGCGCCTCGTAGTAGGCAAAGTTGCGAGCCTTCTCCGCAGCGGTGAACGCGTCACCGCGCAGGTGCATTGCGAGAACCAGATCGGCTTGTTTGACCACCTGCTTGCGGTAGAGGTCGAAGTAGTGGAAGGACAGCATCAGCGGATATTGCTGTTCGGTGGTGCCCTCGAAGTTCCAGATCTGGTGGGTGGTGAACCCCTCTGACTGACTGTGGACACCCAGCACCTCGTCGTAAGGCAAAATCATGGCTTTGGCAGCGTCGCGCCACCGGCCAATTTCCCCCGCGGTGACTCCCAGTTCGTCGGCCCGATCCGGATTGCGCTGCGCAGCATCGGCGGCTGCCAGGAGATTGTGCTGGGCCATCAGATTTGTGTAGATGTTGTTGTCCGCCACGGCTGAGTACTCATCGGGTCCGGTCACCCCGTCGATACGGAATCCGCCGGCATCGTCGTGGTGGCCCAGTGAGCACCACAACCGTGCGGTCTCGGTCAATAGTTCCAAACCAATATCGCGTTCGAATGCATCATCGCCGGTGATGCTGACGTAGCGAACCACCGCGTCGGCAATGTCGGCACCGACGTGGAATGCGGCGGTGCCGGCGGGCCAGTACCCCGAGCATTCGTCCCCATCGATCGTGCGCCACGGAAATACCGCCCCGTCGAGTCCCAGCTGCTCGGCGCGGAATTGTGCTTTCGCCAAGATCGAATGCCGCCACCGCAGTGCGTCCGCCGCTGCATTGGGCGCGGTGTAGGTAAGCAGTGGCAGGACAAAGGTCTCGGTGTCCCAGAACGCGTGTCCGTCATAGCCCGGCCCGGTCAGTCCTTTGGCCGCGATGGCCCGGCCCTCGGCCCGGGCGCCGGCCTGCAGAACATGAAATAGACCGAACCGCACCGCCTGCTGCACCCGATCGTCACCGTCGACCTCCACATCGGCGCCGGCCCAGAAATCGTCCAGATAAGCAGCGTGTTCGGCGATCAGCGCCTCCCAACCGGTATCAACGGCGGCGACCAGCGCGGCTGCGACCTGGTCGACGACGGCAGGTTGGGAGCGAACCGAGGACCAACCGTAGGCGACAAACTTGATCAGACGCAGCCGCTGCCCGGGCTCGAGCGTCGCGGTAATGGTGACGCGACCCAGATCGGGGAAGCTTTCACTGGACACCCGGACCGGTGGTGGCGCGTC
>JBBSRY010000663.1:0-1956 GCA_038242595.1 Mycobacteriales bacterium | reverse complement strand
TACCGGCTGCGTCGTAGATCAGGTATTCCTGCAGGGTCCCGGACACATCGCGGACGCAGGCCGTGCCCCCGATGTTTTGCACGGTCACGCCCAGGATGGGCTGTTGGCCCACGTTGTAGGTGGGGGCGCCAACAGTGGCCGTCAGACCGATCGAAGCGTCCGGGCAGATCAATCTGCCCTGCTCGTCGTATTGCAAGGCAGCGGCAGCAGCAGCGGCATCGGCGGCAGCCTGAGCGGCCGCGGCTGCTTGTTCCTCAGCCTGCACCTGGGCGGCGGCGGATGCATCGGCGGCGGCTTGCGCAGCAGCTGATTGGGCCGCGGCAGCTTCCTGCGCAGCCGCTTCCTGCGCAGCCTGGGCGGCGGCCGATTCGGCGGCAGCCGCCTCGGTATCGACGGCGGCGGACTCGGTAGTGGCGGCGGCGGACTCGGCAGCGGCTTCGGATTCGGCGGCGGCAGCGGCTTCGGATTCGGCGGCGGCGGCGGCTTCTTCAGCCTTCGGGTTGTCCGTGACCGGGGTCGAGGTGGCCAACTCCGGAAACAGATCCCCGGTCAAAAGAGGTGAACTGCGCACCGAAGCGGTTCCGGATCCGGAGGCCGAACTCGAGCCAGAAGTACTCGTTGCGCTGCTTGCGGCGGGATCATCGCCGCCGCGTCCTGTGACAAACCACACAGCCAGCACCAGAGCAACCACGGCGACGACCAAAATCGCAGCTCGACGGGCCCAATAAACTTTGGGAGGCAGGGGTCCGACAGGTTGTATCACCATTAAAAGGTAACGTCGGACGAACCCAATTAGGGTGAGCAACGCCGAGGAGCGCTCATGGGAGCAATTGACGATCTACTGGAACGCAACCGTGGCCTGGCCATGTCCCATCCGTATTGGATCGGGCCAAGACCAACATTGTCCATCGCCATGGTGCTGTGTATGGATGCCCGCGTTGATGCACACGCGGCCTTCGCCATCACCCCCGGCGAGGCACACCTGCTGCGCAACGCCGGCGGTGTGGTCAGCGATGATGTGATCCGCTCGCTGGCCATCTCTCAACACGCGCTGGGCACCCGCGACATCATGATCGTGCACCACACCGATTGCGGTCTCGCGACGCTGGATGAGGAAGAATTCCGGGAGCGGCTGGCAAAACATGCCGGTTTCCGCCCGACCTGGTCGGTCCAGGCGTTCAAAGATCCACACGAATCGGTACGTGAGTCACTGCGACGGGTGTGGCAGTCGCCCTTCTTGATCAAGACCGGGAACATCCGCGGCTTCGTCTTCGACGTGGAATCCGGTCTGCTGGAAGAAGTTCTTGTCGACTGAGATAGCCGGCCGGTTGCCGACCGACAAGCTGCTGACGTTCTTCGACGAACATGCTCGGGAGCTGCCTTGGCGTAATCCCACGGCCGGACCCTGGGCAGTACTGGTCAGCGAGGTGATGCTGCAGCAGACCCCGGTTACCAGAGTGCTGCCGGTTTTTCGGGACTGGCTGGCCCGGTGGCCAAACCCGGCAGCGTTGGCCGCCGACGCGCCCGGAGATGCCGTTCGGGCCTGGGGCAGATTGGGCTACCCACGCCGCGCCCTTCGCCTGCATGCGTGCGCTACGGCCATCACCCATGCCCATGGCGGCGTGGTCCCGTCGGCAGTTGAGGCGTTGCTGACCCTTCCTGGAGTGGGCGACTACACCGCTCGCGCTGTTGCCGCTTTTGCCTTCGGGCAAGCGGTCCCAGTAGTCGATACCAATGTTCGCCGGGTGATGAACCGTGCGGTGCGGGGCAACACCGATGCCGGATCGGCCACCCAGGCCGATCGGATGCTGATGGAATCTCTGCTACCGAAAGAAAACGCCGCGAGATTCTCCGCGGCGGTGATGGAACTGGGTGCGCTCATCTGTACCGCGAGCTCGCCGGATTGTCCGCGCTGCCCGATCAGAACCGACTGCCGCTGGGTGCATCTGGGGAAAC
>JBBSRY010000662.1:0-1956 GCA_038242595.1 Mycobacteriales bacterium | reverse complement strand
TCCGTGGGTTCAAATCCCACCGCCACCGCCAAGCATTCAACAGCCTCTGACCTGCGGGTCGGAGGCTGTTTGCCTTTCCTGTCGGTGGCCGGCGCTTTGGCAGTGTTGAGCGGGCTGACCAGCCACGCCCTTCCGCTACGCCGGCCGGTCAGCCGATGATGGCCGACCAGGCAGATCGCGTAGGGTCGGAACCGGATGAACCACCACCTGGGCGAGGAAATGAAGGGCACACCATGAGACGGGCGTTGCTGGCGACATGCTGCGGCATTCTCTTGCTGGCCGGGTGCGGTCAGAGCGAGGATCAGGCAGGCGCCAGTCGGGCGTGCGCCCTGGTTGCGGCCACCGAAAACTCGGTGTACGACGCCATCTGGAAAGAGGTCGAGGACGGCGCGACCGAGAACTCGTCACAGAAAATTATTGATGCGCTGCGGGATATGCCAGGGCGGGTCGGCAGTGCGGGGAAAACAGCCCCGGAGTCGATGAGGTCAGTTTTCGACAGTTTGGAGCAGGCTGCGACTGGATGGACTGATCCAGGTGATCAAGCGGCCCGCGAAGCAGTGATGAAAGCGTCCGAAGCCGTTAATATCTCGTGCGAGAGCGCGGGAGTGCCAATGAATATCCGAAACCCGGCCACCGGAGCTTTCGAGTAACCGACCCTGGTTTAGCCTGATCGCTATGCCAATCGAAGCTGAATACGAGCCAAGCCCGTCCAAATGGGTCCGCGACCAGGTCGAAACCATCGAGTCCTCCGGCGGGACCGAAGGAACGACAATGCGCGGGATGCCGGTCATCATCGTTTACACCGTCGGCGCGAAATCCGGCAAATTACGCAAGGTCCCGCTGATGCGGGTGGAACATGACGGTGCCTATGCCGCGGTGGCCTCGCTGGGTGGTGCGCCCAAGCACCCGGTTTGGTACTACAACGTCAAAGCCGATCCCAAAGTTGAGGTCCGCGACGGCGAATCGGTATTTCAATTGACTGCCCGCGAAGTCACCGGGGATGAAAAGGCCCTCTGGTGGGACCGGGCGGTAGCGGCGTTTGCCGATTACGCCGATTACCAGAAGAAAACCGATCGGGTCATCCCCCTATTTGTTCTCGAACCCTAGTTCAGGCAGCTGCAACGGGCGGATGTGGATAATCATTCAGGCCAGACCTCCGGTGGTGTGAGATGGTCGGCACCTGAGAGTTTGTGGCTGCAGCGGCTGGGTAAAGCCGAGACATGACTGCCATGCCACCGGACCCAGATCCCGCCGGCGATCCCGACCTCGAACCCGGTGGAGGTGTGAAGCCGGGGAGTACGCCGCCGGATTCCGGCTCAGCCACCCTCGGGCTGAGCCATCACGAACCAGAGCCGTCCCGAAAGATTGGCCCGATCGTCATCGGTGTGGTGTTGGTGTTGGCCCTACTGATCGCAGCGTTCCTGATCATCGACGCGATCGGGCGCTTCTCCTGACGGTCCAACGTTGGAATCGCATTTTGACGCGTATGCGGGTGAGAGGATGAAGGATGCCGCACCTCGCGTCATGGCTGTCTGTCGTGACGAGTTTCACCGCTTCAGCAAGGTGCCAGTCACGTCAATCACCCTAATAGCCGGTCTCGGTGTACGTGACGACGCCCACGCCGGGACTTTGGTCCAGCATCGCTCGCGCGTGCGTCGTGACCCTAACCAGCCCAACCTGCGCCAAGTTCACCTCATCCACTCCGAGGTGTTTGGCGATGCCCTTGCTATGGGTCATGAGCTGGGGCCGGGCGATCTCGGGGAGAACATCCTCACCGTCGACCTCGACCTGCTCGCCTTGCCGGCCGGGGCCATGCTCGACTTCGGCGGTCCCGTCGTACGACTGACTGGGCTTCGCAACCCTTGCGCCCAGATCAACGCCTTCTGGCCCGGGCTGTTGAAGGTCATGCTCTCCAGCTCAGACGGGACACCGACCGACGAGCCGGCTCCGTCGACG
>JBBSRY010000661.1:0-1959 GCA_038242595.1 Mycobacteriales bacterium | reverse complement strand
GACTGCGCCAATTCACGGGCCGCGGGCAATTTTTCACCCGGTTTCAACTGCCCGGAGGCAATGAGACCGCTCACTGACCCGGACAGTTGACTGAACAGCGGCTCGCTGTTCGTCGGGTCGATGCGAATCAACATGAGCCAACCCTATAGTTCTACTTGGAATAGAACAACAGGTTCAGCCACTCGCGTCTCCTAAGATGTTCAGGTGACATCGACACCCACTCGCCTTACCGTGGCCACTGACGGCTCCTGCCTGTCCAATCCGGGCGGAGCCGGTGGCTGGGCCTGGGTGGTCTCGCCAGACTGCTGGGCCGCCGGCGGACATGAAAGCACCACCAACCAGCGGATGGAGCTACAGGCAATCGGGATGGCGGTGCGCGCCTTTCCGATTACCCTGCCGCTGCTGATCCAGTCCGACAGTCTCTACTCCATCAAGTGTTTGACCGAGTGGCTCCCAAACTGGATCAAGAACAACTGGGTGAACTCGGCCAAAAAACCGGTCGCCAACCGGGACCTCATCGAATACATCGCATTCCTGCTCAAGGACCGAGACATTGAGTTCGAACACGTCCGCGGGCACCGGGGGCACGTGCTCAACGAACTGGCTGACGTCAAATGCGGTGATGCGGCGGCCGCTACCCGCGACAACGGCGCAGTCGACGAGGGCCCACAAGGCTGCATCGACACCTTGCTGACCGCCCACCGCTGACGCTCGAACGATTCGGTGCTTTCAACGACAGCTGGTGTCGTTCAAAGCACCGAATCGGTTTGCAGGTTGCGGCCATCTGCGCCGGCAGCAAATGGAAAAGCTAGGCCGGCGCCGCAAAATGTAGCCGAGCGAACGAAAGCGCTTCGGCCAGATCGAGTTCGCGTTGTTCTTCGGTTGCCTTGCGGGTGGAAATTTCCACCACGACGGAGCCGTCAAATCCCCGTTCGGCCAACAGACCCAGTATTTCTGCACATGGTTGCGTGCCGCGTCCGGGTACCAGGTGCTCATCCAGCGCCGACCCGGTTCCATCCGTCAAGTGCAGGTGGGTCATGGCAGAACCCATCCGCTGCAACATCTCCAGCGCATCCGATCCAGCGGTAGCGGTATGCGACAGGTCCAGGGTGTACCACTGGTGACCGCCACCGACGGCGGGGTCCCAGTGCGGCCGGTAGGTCGAAATCAGCGATCCGCGGACCCGCGCCGGGAACATGTTTTCCACCGCCACTCGGACACAGGTGCGATCCTGCAACTCCGCAACGGACGCTGAGAAGTCAGCACCGGCAGCACGTTGCCAGACAAACGGCGGGTGCGTGACGACCGTCGAGGCACCCAACTGCTCGGCCAGATCGATGGAGCGAGCCAGCTTCACCAGCGGATCGGTGGTCCAGACCCTGGAGGTGATCACCACACACGGTGAATGCACCGACAGCACCGGAACCTGGTACGTCTGAATCAGATCGCGTAATTCGTCGGCCGATTGCGATGTCTGATCTGTCCAGACGAACACCTCAACCCCGTCGTAACCCAGTTCGGCGGCCCGGCGAAATGCCACGGCAGTTGGTTCCGGATATACCGACGCGGTCGACACCCCGATCGGAGCCACCGGCAGCCGCAGGAGATCTGTTGCCTCAAAAGGGAAGTCGCTCATGATCGGTCAAACGCCAACTGGTCGAGCCGTCGCAGGATGATGCCTTCGCGCAGCGCCCACGGACAGATCTCCACCGCAGCCACCCCGGCTGCTGACATTACCGATCTGGCCACCAGGGCGCCGGCGGTCAACTGCGCCGAACGGTCCGGCGACACCCCCTCAAGCCCGGCCAGATCTTCGGTCCGGATCCGAGAAATGAACCCGATGGTCTGCTCCAGCGCTGTGGCGGTCAAAATCCGCGGTACCCGGGATCGGGCTGCATCGGGCGCGGCGTCACCGAGTCTGGCCAGCGTCTGAAATGTCTTGGAAGTGCCGACCACGTG
>JBBSRY010000660.1:0-1963 GCA_038242595.1 Mycobacteriales bacterium | reverse complement strand
GCGGGCATCCCAACGCCGAATTCGGCCAGACTCTCGACTGAGCTGAAAGCACGGTGATTTCCGAAGCCTCCACCTGCAGTCGTTCGGTGAGATCTACGAGCGCCATGGCCACATATCTGGCCAACCCCGGTTCAATCTGCTGGGACACCCGATGACTCTGCGCGGCGTCAGGGGGATCGCCGTTGGGCCCATGCGATGGATCGCCGTTGGGCCCATGCGATGGACCGTCGGAGTGCGACATCTGGACTCCACCTCCTCTATAGGTGTTCGTGGGTAGATCCGATCCGGGCCGATCATGGCTGCGGTGCCAGTGGGCCGGTGCCCGTCGCACCGCACCACCGTTGCATGGGAACAGTGGGGTGCCGGAGTTCCGGCAGACACTGATAGCAGTGAGCGATTGAAGTCGAGTGGTTGATTGTATGCAGGTCATCAAAACCAATGAAGGTGAGCCGATTATGGGCAACTCCCCCGCCCCCGCCGTTGCGGCCGATAACTCAGCGAAATTCGCCGAATACGCCAATCCCGATCGGTTGGTCAGCACCGAGTGGCTGGCGGCGAATCTGGGAACGCCTGGTCTGGTGGTGGTAGAAAGCGACGAAGACGTGCTGCTGTACGAAACAGGACACATTCCGGGTGCGGTAAAAATTGACTGGCACCTGGATCTCAATGATTCCACCACTCGCGATTACATCGAGGGGCCGGCATTCGCGGATCTGATGGCGCGCAAGGGAATCGACCGTGATAGCACGGTGGTCATCTACGGTGACAAGAGCAATTGGTGGGCTGCCTACGCGCTCTGGGTGTTCACCCTGTTCGGTCATACCGACCTGCGGTTGCTCGACGGCGGGCGGGCAAAATGGCAGGCCGAGGGGCGAGAGATGACGACCGAGGCCACCTCGGTAACGGCTGCGCAGTATCCGGTGATCGAACGTTCCGACAGCCAGATCAGGGCCTTCAAGAGCGAGGTCCTGGCCCACATCGGGCGGCCGATGATCGATGTGCGCTCGCCGCTGGAGTACAGCGGCGAGCGCACCCATATGCCAGATTATCCGGAGGAGGGGGCCATGCGTGGTGGTCACATCCCCGGTGCGCAGTCGGTGCCTTGGGCCAGGGCGGCGGCCGAGGATGGCACCTTTAAATCCCGCGCCGAACTGGAGGCCATCTACCAGCAGGAAAAGGGACTTTCGCCGGACGACGACGTTATTGCCTATTGCCGGATCGGCGAGAGATCCAGTCATACCTGGTTTGTGTTGCGCCATCTCCTGGGGTTTGAACGAGTCCGCAACTATGACGGATCCTGGACCGAGTGGGGCAACGCGGTCCGCGTTCCGATCGTCAAGGGTGAGGTGCCGGGTGAAGTCACCGCCATGCGCCCTGCCGGATTCGTCCAGGGCTGATCGTGGCTGACAACGAAGGTCTTACCGCCGAGCTACAGGAAATCATCGACGACTTCCACTCGCTGGCCACCGCGGACCGACTTCAACTGCTGCTGGAGTTCAGCCGGGAGTTGCCCGCGCTACCGCCGCGATACGCCGATCACCCGGAGCTGTTGGAACCTGTTCCCGAATGCCAGTCGGCGATTTTCCTGGCCACCGAGGTCGATGGAACCGGACCGGACGCGGTGGTCAACCTTCATTTTTCGGCGCCACCGGAGGCACCGACGACCCGAGGATTTGCCGGCATTCTCAGTGCCGGTCTGGACGGCCTCACTGTGGCCCAGGTGCAGGCCGTCCCACAGGATTTGCCGTTCCGGTTGGCGCTGGCCGAGGCGGTATCGCCGCTTCGACTCAATGGCATGGGAGCCATGTTGGCTCGCATCAAGCGGCAGGTGGCAGAAAAGTCGGCCAGCTGACACCTCATGCCTGCAGAAGTGGGCCGCCTGGTGGTTACTGCTTGAAGACGTTCGTGCCGCCGGCATCCATCTTGACGATGAGGTCCTTTCCCAGGGTCGGTCGTCGCTCCG
>JBBSRY010000659.1:0-1971 GCA_038242595.1 Mycobacteriales bacterium | reverse complement strand
CAGGGCTGGTCAGGTGTGGCCAAATGGGGCGGCGTTTCGATGCAGATCATTCTCGACCTCGCCAAGCCGAAGCCGGAGGCGAAATGGGTGGTCTTCTACTCGTTCGCCGAGGGTCCAGAAGGTGGCCTCTACTACGACGCCCAAGACATCGAACAGATGAGTTATGCCCTGACCATGCTCGCCTACGAGATGAACGACGAGCCGCTCTCCTTCGGCCACGGCGCCCCGCTGCGACTACGCAACGAAGTCCAACTCGGATTCAAGATGGTGAAATGGATCAAGGGCATCGAATTCATTGAGGACTTCTCTGAGATCGGTGGTGGCCTGGGCGGGTACAACAACGACCACGAGTTCTTCGGGTACCGGCAATCCATCTGATTCCGCAACTACCAGCAGCCAGTGCGACCGAAGTCGGTTGAGTCTCACGAGGCGCTCAGTAAAACCGACGCCGACCATGAACGGAGTCCACGCATGGCCAACATCGATGGAAACATCGAGCACTTCACCATCGCGGACATTGCGAAGGAGAACCCGGACCTCCGGAAGGTCCTGTGAACCGGCTAGCACTACCAGATCGTCATCATGACCGTACCGGCTGGCGGAGAGATCGGGGACGAGGTCCACCCAAACACGGACCAGATCCTTACCTTCCTCTCCGGTAGCGGCGAGGCGGATCCGAGCGGAGAGACCCACCCTATCGACGCCGGCGACCAGTGTGCGGTGCCAGCTGGCACCCAGCACAACTTCCGCAACACCGGCGATGAACCGCTGGTGCTTTACACGATTCACTCGCCGCCGGAGCACGCGGTGGGTGGTACCTACGCCACCCAGGAGCAAGCCGACACGGCAGAGTCCGCCGGACAGGACGAGCCGCCGCATTCCTGAGCGCTGCAGTACCGACCACTGCGCCGGTCGACCCCAGTCGGGCACGACCAGAACGCAGCGCGGACCCGCATGATGGCGTGGGGCGCCCGCCCGTCCCAGCGTTCGCCGATCACCTCGAATCCTACCTGGTCGAGGGCGCGGGCCATGTCCGGCAATGGCCATCGATATGCGGTGGCCACCGGGTGATTGAACGGTTCGAGACGTGGGCCCGAGAAGAACGACATGAGCATGGTGCCATCGTCTTCGAGCACCGAGCGGAGGGTTGCGAGTGCGTTCGGGAGGCCGTCGGGCCCCAGATGGATGAGCGAGTACCAGGCCAGGATGCCTGCCCAACGCTCGTCCGAGTTGGCGAGGTCATCAATTGCACCGAGCCGAAATGACACTGCAGGGTGGGCCTTGCGCGCCATATTTACAAGTTCTTCGACTGGCTCCAGCCCGTCGATGTCGTGGTCAAGACCCGCGAGGTGACCAGCCCAGCGACCGGTGCCCGAGCCCACGTCCAAAATTCGTCCTTTGACCGTGTCCGCCCACGGCTCGATGACGGCACGGTCCGGGTCTCCAGCGGACACCTCCGACCCGAGTATTTCCATAATGCCTCGTGCCTGCGCGCCGTACGCGTCCCTTACCTCATCCGCCGACACGACAACCACTTTCCGGTGACGGTTTGCTCGAACCGGTGCGCACTCGGGAAGAAAATGTTGTTCTCCTTGCGAATGTGCCGTGCAGATCAAGTTTCATTTGGATCACCCCGGGATGGCTGGGTCCGGCCAAACGCGAGCAGGTCTTGCTGATCAGTGCCCGTGGTCCACCTCACCAATGGCGTCGAGCGCGAGCGTGGAGTGCGCATAAGCGCCGCCAGCTCTCATCTCCGCAGCCACCCAGATTGCCTCCATGATCTGCTCAGCGGTGGCCCCTTTGCGTTTGGCCAGCTTGCTGTGACCGTGAATGCAGTAGGGGCACTGCGTCACGTGCGCGACCGCAACGGCGATGAGCTGCTTGGTGCGCTCGTCCAGCGCACCCTCGGCGAAGACCGCCTTGCTGAAGTTCTCGAATGCCTCCGTCGTGGTCGGTGTCAGCTCCTTGCGT
>JBBSRY010000658.1:0-1973 GCA_038242595.1 Mycobacteriales bacterium | reverse complement strand
CGTGCGCCTCGAAACGTTGACCTTGTAGTAGATCAAAGAGTCTGGGCGGTATTGCACCAAGCCCGCGGTCTCTATCTGTTCTCAGCAGGGAGGGAAGGGCGAACTATTGTGCGCTGGACGGTGATGGTGCCTGTCGGACCCACCCGATACCCTGCTTTTCATGACCGATCCGCAGCATGATTCGCCCACATCAGGTGGGTTGAGCGCGGCCGACCGGATCCGGCTGGAAGGGCTTCGGTACACCGCAGCGACGGAAGCGGTGGATTACATCGCGATCATGCGCGTCTTCACGGTAGGCACCGCCGGGCTGATGAGCGATCTTTCCGCCGGTGAGGTTGCGGCCCGGTTGGATCTGGATTACGGCATCGAACTGGACCAGGGCACCGTCGAGCAGCGCCTGGGTTACCTCACCGATCGCGGCAACCTGAGCCGTTCACCTCGCGAGACCAGGGCAAATACCATCGATGAGTACATGCGGACCCGGGCTCGGTTCCAACTCACCGCGACCGGGGAAATGACGCACCGGTTGGTGGAGGAACTGTTGGGCGCCACCGATGAGGTCCGGGAAGTATCCACCGAGATGTTGGGCGCCATCCATCAGGGGCTGGCGCAGTTGGCCGGCATTCCGGTCACCGCCATCGGAACGGCCGACCCGGACGAGCTGGCGAGCCAGATCGGCACCATCTTCGCGCAGCATCGCAATCTGGTCGAATCGACCCGCGATTTCTACTCCTACCTCAATCAGGTGCTAGGACGATATGACTTGAATCGCAAGGACTTCCAGGTCTTCAAAACAGTGCTCATCGACTATCTGCAACACTTTGTCGAAGAGATCGCACGTCACATGCCGCATATCGCAGATCTGCTCATCCAACTGCAGGATCGCATCGGGCGGTTGGTAGCCCGTGCCAATGAGGGCAGCCGACTGGTGGACATCAGCGGGAAGGCGGCGCGCCGAAGCGCGGGGCTGCAACCGGAGGACTGGCGGGGCTTGCAGAACTGGTTCCTGGACGGCGCCGCCGACGGTGGAGATCGCGACTCCGACGCCGCGCAGGTCCGCCAGTTGGCCACCTCCGCGATGCGCGCACTGGTGGTGAACCTGCGCCGCATTGTCGGCGACACCCAGCAGGAGCAGAGCCGCCAGGCGGACCTGCTGAACTTGGCCCGCACCTTTGCCACCAGTGACGACGACACCGCCCATGCTCTGTGGGCAGCCGTGTTTGGGCTCTACCCGGCACGTCATCTGGGTTTTGCCGCAGCGGGCCACGACGAGGTCCCGGCTCGTGCGTCATTCTGGCGCACCTCGGTCGCGCAGGTTCCCTTGAGTTTGGTGGAACGCGGCGAACGCACCATCCGTGGAAAGCCCGCCGCAGCAGAGGATTTCACCGCCGTCAAGGCCGAGCGGATCGCGCTGCGCAAGGAGCAGGAAGCCCGCCGGCAGGCCGCCTTGGTCGAACTCGCCGGACATATCGGCTCGTTGGACGGGGTGCGGCTGTCCGACGAGGCCCGTACTGCACTGCTGGATCTGCATACTCGAGCTCTCGTCGAATTCGGGCCCGAGCAGTTGCGGCGCGGTGCGGTGCGCTATCAGGACAGTTCCGGTGTTGGGATTGTGATCACCCCCATCGCCGGGACCACTACCACCATCACCTCCCCGCAGGGCCGGATGATCTTTACCGATCTGAGTTTGGCAATAATTGCAGCACAACGAGGTTCGGCCGCGGCGCCGTCCAGACTCGCCGATTCGACTGCTGCGCCAAGTGCTGGTGCTGATGTTGATGCAACGGAGCGGACCGCATGACCACGCCACGTCGCCTGCGCACCGTTCTCGGCTCTTCCCCGCAGGAGAGCGACGCTCTGGAAGCTGCCGAAGTCCGTCGGGCCATGCGGGCACTGCTGCGCAGGCCGATGCTGCATGCGACCGGGGCCCAGGACACCGACGAGATCGAGGAAGACCTCCGGCTGGTGCGGCG
>JBBSRY010000657.1:0-1977 GCA_038242595.1 Mycobacteriales bacterium | reverse complement strand
TGATGACGTTTCTGGTCAGCCGGTAGCTGACTGAGTTCGATCTGTCGCTTCGGCCCGGTATTCTCAACCGCACCATGTCCAAACCGACGAACCTGCGCTGGCGCCTGCTGCGCAGTGGGATTTTTGCGGCACTGACAGCCCAAATCGCCGTCCTTGGACATCTTCTCGGCGGTGGGTCACTCCCCGATTTCGCTGCGATCATCACCGTCACCGCCGCCCTGACCTTTGCCATCACCGGGCTGGCCACCAAACGTCGCGGATTTGGTTCGATCTTGCCGGCCATGACGGGTGCCCAGGTGATCTTCCACCTGGTGTTCTCGATCTCCTCCCATCACCAGGAATCGTTGACCACGGTCAACATGCTCCTCTTTCACGCTGTGGCCGCCGTGGCCTGCGCCGCGTTGCTCGCTCATGGCGAGAAAATGCTCTTCGGTCTGTTTGCCGCCCTCCGACGAGTTCTTCCGCGCCTGCTACCAGTGTTGATTGTCAGCACTACCCCGGCGTGGACTGCGCTGACCCAGGGCCGGACCCACATACCCACCACCGCGTTGATCACCTTGACCCGACCACGACGAGGCCCGCCGGTCCCCTGCTGACCCGCATCCGTCACGCGTCCTACCCATCCGGGTTCTCGCGCGCCCTCGTCATACCCGTCCGTTTTCGACGGCCGGTCCTTCAAGGAGATTCATGTCTGTCATTACCCCTGCCCGCCCGCGCACCCTGCGCCGCGTTGCCACTGTCATCGGCGTCACCGCTGCGGCGATGGTGCTCGGTGCCGGAGCCGCATTTGCTCACGTCAGCGTCAACCCCGATACCGTCGCCCCCGGCAGCTACTCGAAGCTGACCTTCCAGGTACCGAACGAAAGTGATTCTGCTTCCACCACCAGGCTGGAGATCCAGCTTCCGAAGGACACCCCGTTCGCTTCGGTCCGGGCCAAGGCGATCCCGGGTTGGACGGTCGAGTCGACCAAGGAAAAGCTGCCGGCCGCCATCACCCAGGGCACCACCACCATTGACGAAGCAATCACCAGCATCGTCTTCACCGCTGATTCCGAGACCGATGCGATAGGGCTGAACCAGTTCGGCGAGTTTGGCATCTCGGTGGGTCCGGTTCCGGAAGTCCCTTCGATCACCTTCATCGCCGTTCAGACCTACAGTGACGGCGAGATCATCACCTGGGGCGATCCCACCCCGGCCGCCGGGGAGGAGCCGGACCACCCGGCTCCGGTCCTAACCGTCGCCGGTGCAGCCACCGACGGTCACGCTCAGGGGGCCGCAGGCACCGACGGCGGAGATCTTGCTACCGTCGCCATGGACGAGCACCCCAGCGACAACACCGCCAGAACGCTGGGCATCGTCGGCATCGTGGTCGGTGTCCTCGGCCTCGCGACAGGTGTTCTCGGGTTCACCCGAGGCCGCCGCATGAAGGTAGGTAGCTGAGATGGCCCGCGTCGACAGGACGTTCAGACTGTTCCTGGTGGCAGGCATTGCCGCCGTCCTCGGATTTGTCGGCGCGGGTACCGCCTCCGCCCATAACGCACTGACCGAGATCAGCCCCGCCGAGGGGGCCTCGGTGGCCACCGGCCCGGCCAGCGTCAAGCTCACCTTCGATCAGGTGGTGCAGAACTATGAGCCGCTGGTCACGGTGACCGGTCCGGATAACACCCGTTGGGAGAGCTCGCCGATTGCGGTCCTGAACAACACCGTGACAACGCCGATCAATCCGCTGGGGCCGGCGGGCGTCTATACGATCGCCTATCGCATCATTTCCTCCGACGGGCATCCGGTCGAGGGCATCAGCACCTTCACCCTGACCGCCGCCGGCACCGGAACCGCCAACCCGAACACCGGTGAACCGGTGGCGAGCGATTCGGGCTTACCGGTCTGGGTCTGGATCGTGGGTGGCATTGTGGTCGTTGTCGCGTTGACCGTCGGCGGCATCATCTCCAAGAGACGACGGGGCGAGTTGGACAGCTA
>JBBSRY010000656.1:0-1985 GCA_038242595.1 Mycobacteriales bacterium | reverse complement strand
GCCTGGCGCACCGCATCCATCGTGATTTTGGATTCCGTCGCGGTGCGCACTGCGGTAGCTGCGGGTATGCCCAGGAGGAACGGGGTGCTGGTGGTTGCCCACCAGGAGCCGGACTCGCAAATGTGGGAGCAGTGTGTGCTTCTCGGGGTGGATCGCACCCTGGTGTTGCCGGCCGGTGAGGAGGCTCTCGTGGCGATTCTCGCCGAGGCAACAGACCGCGGCCCGGGTGATGGACAGGTCATCGCCTGCATCGGCGCCAGGGGTGGGTCCGGCGCCTCGGTGCTGGCGGCAGCATTGGCCACCGCCGGCGCTGCCGGCGGGCGGGACGTGGTGTTGGCCGATTGTGATCCATGGGGAGCAGGTTTGGATCTGCTGTTCGGACTGGAAACGCACAGCGGATTACGGTGGTCGGACATGGCCGCACCTGGCGGCAGGTTACCTGCCGAGGCGCTTCACCAGGCGCTGCCCTGCGTCGCGCATCGCAGCGGGCGAGCCACCAGGTCAGCAACTCGACAGGTCGGTTCAGGAGTGCTCTCAGTGCTCGCCTTTCCCCGCGACGGCGGAACGAATGTGTCACCGGAGGTCCTGGCGGTGGTGCTTGATTCTTGTCGCCGAGCGGGTGATCTCACCATCCTCGACCTGCCCAGAGTTCCGGACCCGGGCACCGACCTGGCGTTGGAGCGGGCAGATCTGGTCGCGCTGGTGGTGCCGGCCGATGTGCCGTCCTGCTATGCCGCTCGTCGGGTGGTTGAGCGGCTGGTCGCCACCGGGACCGATATCGGTGTGGTGGTGAGGGGACCCGCACCGGGCGGTTTGGGTGCCGACGATGTGGCCACCGCGCTCGATCTGCCGCTGATCTGGCAGATGCGACCACAGCCCGGTCTGGCGCGAGACCTGGAACTGGGCCACCCACCCGGATCCGATCGCCGTAGTCCGTTGGCCAGAGCCGCCAGGGCAGTTCTGAACCAGGTCGACGGGTTGGCCAGGTCTGCCGCATGATCACAGCTTTCGGCACCGCAGCAGCGGCTCAGCTGGGAACCGCCGGGACATCGCAGATCCCATCCGGCCTGGTCGAACGCGTCCAATCCCGGCTGGCAGCGCAGGGTTCCCAGCCCAGTTCGGCCGCGGTCGCCAGGGCGGTCCGGGCCGAAGTGGGGGTGTTGGTCAGCGACGCCGAAATGCTGCGGTTGATTCGGGCCCTGCATCGGGAGCTGGTGGGAGCAGGTCCGCTTGCCTCCCTGTTGGCAGATCCGCGAACGACGGACGTGATGGTGAACGGCCCGTTGGATGTCCGAGTAGACCGCGGATCAGGTTGGGAGCCAACAACAGTCACCTTCGCCGATGAGGCTGCGGTACAGCGCCTGGCCCGGCGGTTGGCCGCCGCGGCCGATCGTCGGCTCGATGACGCACACCCCTACGTTGATGCCAATCTGGCAGACGGAACTCGACTGCATGCCGTTCTCTCGCCGGTAGCGGCATCCGGCACCTGTATCTCCCTACGGGTCCTGCGACAAACCCAATATGATCTGGCGGCCCTGCATCGGAGCGGTACTTTCCCCGGCCGGACCTTACTGGTGATGCAACAGATTCTGGCGGCGAAACTGGCTTTCCTGATCTCCGGCGGCACCGGAACCGGGAAGACAACCCTGTTGGCCGCCCTGCTCGGGGCAGTCAGCGATCAGGAGCGAATCATCACCGTCGAGGACGCCGGTGAGCTGCGTCCGGTGCATCCCCATGTGGTTCGGCTGGTTGCTCGGCCGGACAACGTCGAGGGCTCCGGAAGCATCGAGCTGCGGGAATTGGTCCGGCAGGCACTGCGGATGCGGCCGGACCGACTTGTGGTCGGCGAGGTACGCGGCGCGGAAGTGATTGATCTACTGACAGCATTGAACACCGGCCATGAAGGCGGGGCCGGCACCCTGCACGCGAATACCGTAGCCGATGTACCGGCCCGGTTGGAGGCGCTGAGCGCCCTGGGCGGCCTC
>JBBSRY010000655.1:0-1989 GCA_038242595.1 Mycobacteriales bacterium | reverse complement strand
TAAATGAAGTACAGATACAGATGCCCCGGCGGCCCGAACATGACCGCATTGCGCGGTGTTGGCCCACGGAAGGCATGTGATGCCGGGTCGGTGGCGCCGGAGTATGCCTCGACCTCGGTCAGGCGTACGGCCACCCGATTGTGGCCGGTACCGGTGACCACCACCCGTCCCAATAGATCGGCAGCAACGGTCGGGCTATCCCTGGCGAAGAAAGAGCGAGGGAGTCGACGTCCGATGGGGGCGGGCATTCGGATCTCCTTTCGACGAAATGACTACCGTGCGATCCAGTCGCGGTCGGCGGCTATTTGCTGACGGAGTTCGGCCAGCTGCTCGCGTACCCGGGCCGGCGCCGTTCCGCCGACAGCATCACGCGAGGCCAATGAACCAGCGACAGTGAGCACCGAACGAACCTTCGGTGTCAACACCGGATTGATGGCTGCGAACTCCTGGTCGGTCAGGTCGTTGAGTTCACGACCGGAAGATTCGGCCAGCTGCACGCACTCCCCGGCCGCTTCATGGGCAACCCGGAAAGCAATACCCTCCCGGACCAGGAACTCGGCGATATCGGTGGCCAGCGAATATCCGGCCGGCGCCATCTGGGCCATTCGCGGCAGATTGAAAGTGAGGGTGGCAGTCAGTCCGGTAACGGCGGGCAACAGCAGTTCCAACTGTTCGAGCGAATCGAACAATGGCTCCTTGTCCTCCTGCAGGTCCCGGTTATAGGCCAATGGCAGTGCCTTCAAGGTGGCCAGCAGCCCGGTGAGATTGCCGATCAGCCGACCGGTCTTGCCGCGGGCAAGTTCAGCAATATCCGGGTTCTTCTTCTGCGGCATGATCGAGGATCCGGTGGCATAGGAATCGTGCAACTTGGCATAACCGAATTCCACGGTGCTGAAGATGATCACTTCCTCGGCCCAGCGAGATACATCCACCGCCAGCATCGCCAACACAAAGGCCAATTCGGCCGCGAAATCACGAGAAGCGGTGCCGTCGATGGAGTTTGAGGAAGGGGCATCGAGTCCGAGTTCCTTGGCGATGGCCGCCGGATCCAGACCCAGGGACGATCCGGCAAGGGCGCCGGACCCGTACGGGGAAATGGCAGCGCGCTTGTCCCAGTCCTTCAGCCGGTCCAAATCCCGAGCCAACGCCTGCGCGTGTGCAGCCAGATGATGAGCCAGCAGCACGGGCTGGGCGTGTTGAAAGTGGGTACGTCCGGGCATCGCAGCGTCACCGGCAGCCTCGGCCTGATCAAGGAATGCGCTCTGTAAATCGGTGACCAACACGGCAACCCGGCGGGCGGCATCGCGCAAATAGACACGGAACAACGTCGCCACCTGATCATTGCGGGACCGCCCGGCCCGCAGCTTGCCACCGAGATCGGCGCCGGCTCGTTCGATCAGACCTCGTTCAAGTGCGGTGTGCACATCCTCATCAGCGGCGGTGGCCTCGAAAGATCCGGATGCGACATCCGAGGCCAGCTGGTCAAGAGCGGCGATCATTCCGACAAGTTCTTGCGCGCTCAGAAGACCGGCCGTTGACAACACTCGGGCATGAGCTTTGGAGCCGGCAATGTCGTAGGGCGCGAGCCGCCAGTCAAAATGAGTGGACGCGCTCAGAGCCACCATCTCCGGGGCGGGGCCGCCGGCAAAACGGCCACCCCACAACTTCAACGGTGCCTGCTCGTTCGCCTGATTTCCGTTCACTGCGGTCATCTTTGCTGCGCGTCCTTAAATTTCTCGTTGCCCACGTCGATACCAGGCAATGGTGTCAGTTCGCAGGGGTGCTGTCAGATCGGGGCTATGCCCGTCGCCTCGGAGCCGTCAGCCAGATCGGCCAGTTTGCGGCCCAGTTCCAAGCCGGTCAGTCCATCTCGCGCCACCACCAGGATGGTGTCATCGCCGTAGATGGTGCCGATCACGTCGTCCATGCTGGCCCGATCAAGGGCGCTGGCCAGGAACTGCGCTGCGCCGCGCGGTGTTCGTAATACGG
>JBBSRY010000654.1:0-1990 GCA_038242595.1 Mycobacteriales bacterium | reverse complement strand
TGCACTGATTCAGGGGTGGCCCGGCCGGGGACACCACGGGTCCAGTAGGTGCGCATGAAGGCATTGAGCCGTTGTCTGCTCAGAATGCTCATTTCAGTTTCCCCACTGTCGGAGCCTCTCAACCGGTGCTGCGAACCCGCCGACGGACGGATTTTCCGGAACTTGATGGCGTTGCGTTGTGTGTAGGTTACGGCGTAGTGAACCGCGCCCGCCCGCTTTTGCTGCACGCGGCACCGTCGCGTGGCCGGCGTCTCAAGGCCCTGCCCACCGGCCGGGATCCGGCGGTCTGAGTTCAGCCGGCTGTCGGTGCGGTCGGCAATTCCTCATCCTCGTCCAGCCCCGGGTACATGGCGTGCACCAGCGGACCCGCTGGATCACCGACCCGCGGGTTGACCCCGCAGATGTAACCACCGGCGACGCCGACGGATAGCAACTGCTCGATGAGGTCCGAACCCTGCAGATCGACCGGTGTGAGATCAGTTCCGCTGGCGTCGAACGCCGCCCGCGCCGCATGTCCGCCGTCGGTGATTTTTAACAGGGACCCGGTAGAGGCCAGCGATGCCCTGGCCACGCCGATGATGCCCAAGGCGTCATCCAGTGCGTCCACCAAGGCGGTGGCGTTCGTTTCGGTGAACGCCCGGATCAGCGGCGGCGCAGTAGCGGCAACCCTGGTGCCGTCGGCGAATGAAGACGAGGCCAGCGACAAGGCCAGTGGTCCGCCTTGTTCGCCGACCTGGGCCAGCGCCAACGCCAGCAGATGGGGAAGATGGGAGATGCGTGCGACAGCGCGATCATGATCGACGGCTTCGCAGGTCACCACCTGGCTTCCTACCGCCAGCGCCAATGCCGCGACCGGCAGCCAGTCTTCAAGTTCCGTGTCCTCGGTGATGCAGGTAACCCAGGCGGCGCCGCGGAACAGATCGGCGGACCCGGCCGACCAGCCGGAATACTGAGTGCCGGCCATCGGGTGGGATCCGATGAATCGTGTTCGGGGAGCGTACTTCTCAACCTGGTCGGCGACGAGGCCCTTCACGCTGGCGACATCGGTCAGACGAATGGTGGGGGCGTGCTGATTGATCTGCTTGAGCAATTCCGGGAAGGCTGTCACCGGTGCGGCCAGCACTATAAGGGCGTCCTGGGCCACCGCCTTGGCCAGGACCTGTGGCAGATCAGCTGACACGGAGAACCCATCGGCGATCGCTGCCAGGCGGGTTTCCTCGCCGCGGGACCAGCCGAACACCCGGGTGTGTCCGGTGGCGGCTCGCATTAGCGAACCCCCGAGGAGGCCGAGCCCCAGTATGCAAACGGGGGGTAGTGCGACCGTTGCTGGGGCGTCTGGTTTCGTTTTGTCAGGCAGCACCCCATCATTGTCTCCCCTGCCAGGCTCAGCGCGCCCATTGCGGGCATTTTTTTGGCGGATCGAACCAGGATGACTGCAACGGGTCACCGACGGTGTCGGTCAGCAAAAATTCTGTCTTGGCTGGGAGCGTCATGCCCGCGTACGGTAGGCCGCGTGAGCACCGATGGTTTTGCCGTGGCGGTTGTCCGGGCGGAGGGCAAATGGCGTTGTTCGCTGTTGGCCTCGGAGTTGCTGGACGACTTGGACGGTTTGATCACCGGACTACGCAGAGTCGCCGCCGATGGCGCTGTCTTCGGGCTGGTCTGCATCGACGATGAATTTTTTGTGGTGATCCGGCCGATTCCCGGTGGTGTGTCGCTGCTGCTTTCCGATGCCACCGCCGCGCTCGATTACGACCTGGCGGCCGACGTTCTGGACCTTCTGCATGTGGAGACGCCGGACGAGGACGATATCGACGACGAGGCCTGGCCCGAAGGTGACCTTTCTCTCCTGGCCGATCTTGGCATCCCCGAGCAGGAACTGACCCTCATCGTCAGCGAGGTCGATCTATACCCGGACGAGCAGTTGGCGATGATCGCGCAGCGCTGTGGTTTTGCCGACCAACTGGCCGCTATCACCGACAAAGCCTGA
>JBBSRY010000653.1:0-1998 GCA_038242595.1 Mycobacteriales bacterium | reverse complement strand
TGAGGACTCAAGAGTCGAACGCCCGCGAAATCGGTTCAAGCCCGACCGGCGAAGCGTTTCCAAGGGCTCGAATCTAACCCAGATTGTACGATCGTTCAATAGTGCGCAGCGATCGCCCGTCCAGGGGCGGGTACCTGGCTGCCTTCAGTGCGTGGGCTTTCGGTACCCGACCGTGTCATCGACTACCCGGGCGCCTCATCGACTACCCGGCCGCCTCAGCGGTGACGGCCAGCAGGGCGCGAGCAATGTACAGGTCCTGCAGGGCGATCCCGGAACTGTCGAAGATGGTGATCTCGGCGTCGGTAACCCGTCCGGGCTTCGCGCCGCAGAGAACATCACCGATGGCGCTCACTTTGATCCGGTTGTCATCCACCAAGTCGGCAACGTGTTGGAACTCGCCGATGCGTACTGACTGGGATGGAAGGTCGCAGTACAGCCCGGAACCGGCCAGCAGTGCGATGGGCAGTTCTTGTTTACCCTTGGCGTCGGCGCCCATGCTGCTGACATGCGTACCGGGCGACACCCATTCGGCCGCGAAAAGCGGCTCGCGGGCGTTGGTCGCGGTGACGATGATATCTGCTTCGCGGCAAGCTTTCTCGGCTGCGGTCAGGGACGCGGGCAGTCCCCGTTCTCGCAGCGCCGCGACGAGTGCGTGCCCTCGATCGGGGTTTCGGGCCACCACGTTGATCGCGTCCAAACTTCGAATTCTGGCCAGCGCGACGCACTCGTAGAACGCTTGATGACCTGAGCCAAAGATGGTCAGGGTGTCGGCGCCCGCTGTGGCGAGGGCATCGGTGGCCACCGCATCGGCGGCCGCGGTCCGGTAGGCGTTGACCTTGCTGGCCTCGACGACCGCGCTGATCCGACCAGTGTCCTGATCGATGAGCAGGATCGTGGTTCCGTGACGAGGCAGATTCAAGGTGTCATTGCCCGGCCAGTAGGAACCAATTTTGAGACCGGCAGCTTCCCTGGTGGACCCGGATTTGATGGTAAAGGTGTCAGCCGGATCGTGACCGTGAGCGTGGACCGGGGGGAAGATGGTCGAACCGGGCCGGCTGGCGACTATCAACGCCTCCCGGACCGCCCGGTAGGCGAGTTCTTCGGTGACGAGAGCGGCTGATTCGACTTCGGAGAGAAAGAGCATGCCGGTCACCAGCCCCTGACTCGTGACCAGGTTGTCGTGACACCGGGGGCGAGGACTTGATAGGAATCATGTTGGGCGGCCGTGGCGCAGGCATGGTTGGGCAAAATCCGCACCCGGGTACCGAGCGGAAGGGCGGGCAGCGCTTCCGTCGCGCCGGCCCGCAGACTGAGAATGCCATGCTCCTGACTGGCATCGCTCATGATCAACCCGGGGTAGAGATTTCCGCGCAGGTCTGTGACGAGACCATATCCCTGGTCCACCGCCTGTTTCGCGGTCCCTCGGTCTCGCGAGGTTGCCATCCAGCCGCCGTCGGTGATGATCCACCCGCGTTCGCTTCGGTGGCCGATCACGGTGGTCACCACTGACAGCGCAAGGTCATCGACCGAGCACACTCCGATGCCGGCCATGACCAGATCGAAGAACACGAAGTTGCCGGCTCTGACCTCGGTGACGCCGGCCAGATCCCGAGCGAAGTGAGCCGTCGGCGTCGAGCCGACACTGACAACCGGGGCCGCGTGTCCGGCGGCCCGGAGCACGTGGGCGGCGGTTACGGCCGCAAGGCGCTCACCTTCGGCAGCGGTCTCCAAATCCTGCTCGGTGTAGCAGAAGTAGGACTCACCTGCGTGGACCAATACCCCGCGTAGCTCGGCGTCGGTGGCAACCGCCGCGGCGATTTGCAGGAGTGCCGGGTCGTCGGGCAACACGCCGCCGCGGTGCCCGTCGCAATCGATCTCCACCAGGACCGGGATTCTCTCACCCGCTGTCCGGGACGCCGTGGCCACCGCCGTGGCCTGTTCGACGCTGTCCAGCAGCACCACCACCTCGACGCCCTGCGCCCGCAAACTCAGGACGTG
>JBBSRY010000652.1:0-2014 GCA_038242595.1 Mycobacteriales bacterium | reverse complement strand
TCAAGACCGTGAAGCGCTCGGCATGCGGGTTCCGCAACCGCGAGAACTCGATGCGACGGATACGCTTTCACTGCACCCGCGCCCAGCGGGCCGCCGCACATCAGACTTCATGCTGATTGCCCGTGAAAAGTCGTAGAGCCGACATCCGGGTGGGATGGCGAAGACCGCCGATCCGATCGACACGGTCCAGGCAGCGACCGGTAGCCGCCCCGCCCACACGGGGTAGGGGAGAGGTGCAGGCCATATGGACGAAACATGGCCCGTGCAGGCGAAAAGCCGATGAGGTCAGGCAGGTGGCTACACCAGGCTGCCCCAGTAGTCCCAGAATCGGTGAGCGATCAACGCGATGATGACGAGAATCCAGGCGGTGAGAATCACGCCGTGGTAGACCGTGACAGTCGCGATGAACTTTTGCGCCCACGGTGGCCCGGCCCCCTGTATGAACTGGAGGTTGAACACGGTCGTGTACCAAAAGATCGGAATGGTCACGGCCCACACGATCAGGCAGTACGGGCACAGGGCACCGATCACATACAGACTCTGATAGATCAACCAGTGGATAAAAACCACTGCGAAAGTGACACCTACTTGGGCGCCAATCCGAAACCAGAGACGAAATCCGGTTCCGGCAAGCACAGCCGCGCCGACGACGGCGACGGCAGCGAAACCCGCGATCCCCAGAATGGGGTTGGGAATTCCGAAAGCCTCGGCCTGCGGTGTGGCGATGACCGATCCGCACGAGAGAATCGGACTGACGTTGCAGCTGGGGATGTAATCGGGATCTTTCAGTAACTGGATTTTTTCAACCAGCAGCACGATGGCTGCAACCAGTCCGACAAGCCCGGCACCGAGCAGCAGTACCCCGAGTCGGCAACAGGAGGCGGCCGCCGCTTCTGTGCCTGCGGGTTCAGCGTCACCTCGAAGGGCGGGCTCAGTCACCCAGTGCCGCCTCGATGCTGGATACTAGCTCGGCGACGCTAGTGGGTTCGACGCGTTGGCCGTCCAGGAACAACGTCGGCGTTCCGGTGACCCCGAAGGCCTGCGCATCCTGTGTACTCTGTTCAATCCGAGACAAGGTGGCCGGATCGTTGACAACTGCACGGAAACGATCCATGTCCAATCCCAGCTCCCCGGCGTAGCCGGCGAAGATCTCTGCCTGGGAGGTGGATTGGTGACCCCACTGGTCGACAGTGCCGAAGAGTCGCTGATACATCGCCTCGAACTGGCCCTGCTCGGCTGCGGCTTCCGCCGCCAGCGCGGCGTCGACCGAGTTGTCATGCAACGGCATGTGACGCACCACGAACGTCACCCGGTCCCCGTACTGATCGCGCAAATCCTCGATCACCGGGTATAGGGCCAGACACCCCTCGCATTCAAAGTCCAAAAATTCGACGAACACCGCTTCCCCGCCCTCGGACAACTGAGGGCTGTCCTCGCGGACTAACTGTGCGGTCGGCTCAACGTTGGCCGCCACAGTGGAGGAGTCGTCTCGGTTGGTCAGGATCAACATGCCAGTCAAGACAAGTCCGGCGACCACGATCAGCGCCAAGGACAGTGCCACATTCTTACTCAAGTTCAGTTCCCTACTTCCACAAGTTCATACAACCAGGAGACCAGGCTCTGATCGGCGCGAGATCCCGGACCGTCAGTTAGGTTTTGGTGAACCGGCCCTAATCGACTTCGGGGACGGAAGAGACTCCGCAGTCGGTCAGTGGCCTCTGGGCGATTCCGGTCCGCCGCAGACGGTTGCTACCAGGCTCAGGCCCAATAATGCGATGGGTGAATCTCGGCACAGGCCCACAGGTTTGCCCCTTTCCGAAGGATGTTGTCCTCACCAGCAGACTTAGTGGCAGATCGATACTAGTTTCCTCGAACGTGGCGGGCCTCCAACCTCCGGTGCCATTCGTAGCACGCCGTCGTGAGATCGACTAGGAGGGTTAGGTAGATCCGGCTCACCTAGTTCGATTACTCCGGCAGCCGAAAGTTCGCCTCGTCTGACCCGGGCTTCGAGCCT
>JBBSRY010000651.1:0-2016 GCA_038242595.1 Mycobacteriales bacterium | reverse complement strand
TCAGCCAGTCGCGGGCTGGCATCAAGCTGCTGGGATCCCCGCTCGTCCGTGCGCGAATTGTAGGTCCCGGCCGGCGCGTAACCGGCATCGTCAGCGCCGGCATAACCGGAGTGAGCCGAGCTCCGGGCGTATTCCCGTTCACCGCGGTAGTCCGAATCGGCATACCGCGACGGAGCAGCCTCACGCTCACTCCCGCTGCGGTCGGTGCCGTAGTCCGGTCCGTACTCGCCGGAGTAATCCGGTCCGTCAAAATCGTCATAGTGGTCACCGTGGACACCATCTCTGATGTCGTCCGGTACCAACCCGAGGAAGGCACCCACCTTGCGCCCGAATCCCATGGATAATTCCTTCCTGGAGGTCTTTCTGACTTTGTCGAGGTTATCGGCAGTACCTGGTCACTGGAAGCAACGACACGCTTGACGCCACAACCACTTCACTATTTTTCACTTTTATCACTGGGGTTCACCCGAGTTCACCTCGCCCGGCAATACCCGGTGCGTCGAAGGCAAAAAATTTTTTCACTCAGTCCGCGGCGAGCCAAATGAGGCCAACCTGGCGGCCGGTGCGGCCGTCGCGTCGATAGCTGAAGAGCCCGATATCCTCTGCGGTGCAACGACTATCGACATCCACACCGCCAACTCCGGCCGCTAGTAATTGGCGCTGCACACCCAGCCGCAGATCCAGACCGGTGGTGCCGGTAGCGGTGGCGACCGCCGAGCCGGGCAGAGCCGCTTCTACCTCTGCTTGCATGTGAGGTGGCACCTCGTAACAGGCTCCACAGATGGCCGGGCCCAGGACAATTCGAATACGCCGCACGGCCGCTCCGACGGAAACCATGCGCTGCAACAATTCGGTGCCAATTCCACCCGAGGCACCACTGCGACCGGCATGCGCGACACCCACCACGCCGGCTGTCTGGTCGTAAGCCAGGATCGGTACACAATCAGCCACCATCACCGTGAGCCCGAGCCCGACGGCAGTGGTGACCGCGCCGTCCGTGGCGGCCAGGGTCGGCGTTGAGCCGGTCACTATCGACACCTTCGTGGAGTGCACCTGATCCATCCAGACCAGCCGCTCCGGACTCAGCCCGGCCCGGGACGCCAACAAAACACGATTACCGGCAACGGCTTTCGGATCATCGCCGACATGGGCGCCGACATTCAAAGACCGGAAGGGTGGCATCGAGATGCCGCCCTCCCGGTCGGAGAAAAGGTAATGAACGCGCACGCTACCGCTTCATGAAAGGCGGTACATCGACATCGTCGTCATCATCGTCCATCAGCCGTCCGGTCCGAACCGAACCGGTCTGTCCGACCGATGGTGGCGGTGTGGCGCTACTGTCGGCCGGGATGTATTGCGGCGTCGCACGTTCACGCTGCGGCTGGTGCTGCTGGGGTTGCCGTTGTGCGGGTTCGGGAGCTCGGGTCTGGCCGGCGGCCGCCGAAGCGACCGAAGCCGGCGTCTGCCGCACCGGGGGAATCCGATTGGGCGCAGAATCAAATCCGGCCGCAATGACGGTGACCCGCACCTCGTCGCCGAGGGAATCGTCGATAACGGTCCCGAAGATGATGTTGGCGTCTTCGTGAGCGGCTTCCTGAACCAGCGAGGCAGCCTCATTGATCTCGAAAAGGCCCAGGTCGCTGCCGCCGGCGATGGAGAGCAACACACCGTAGGCACCGTCCATCGAGGCTTCCAGCAAGGGCGAGGAGATCGCCTTCTGCGCGGCCTGCACCGCGCGTCCCTCCCCGCGGGCCGAACCGATACCCATCAATGCCGTGCCGGCGCCGGCCATCACGGACTTGACGTCGGCAAAGTCGACGTTGATCAGGCCAGGGGTGGTGATCAGGTCGGTGATGCCCTGGACACCGTTGAGCAGCACCTCATCGGCGCTGCGGAATGCATCCATCAGCGAAACGCCCAAGTCACCCAGCTGCAGCAACCGGTCATTGGGGATGACGATGAGGGTGTCGCACTCGTTGCGCAGTTCTTTGATGCCTTCTTCGGCCTGGCCGCCTC
>JBBSRY010000650.1:0-2020 GCA_038242595.1 Mycobacteriales bacterium | reverse complement strand
TTCATCACCGGTCAGACCATTCCGGTGGACGGCGGCACCTTGGCAGCCTCCGGATGGTATTCACGCTCTGATCACAAGGGCTGGAGCAATATGCCAAATGAGGCCTGAAGCCAACAGATCTCATCGGTGAGCCCCGAAGGTCAACCTACCGACGATTGCTGGCTGCGGAAAATCAGTCAGCGTCACCGTGTGGCCGAAACTTCGATCTCCGGTCCTAGTGGTGCAGGTCCAAGCCCGGTCAACTCCGAATATGCCGCCAACTGCTCGAGATAGTGCGCAAGTGAGCGATGGCGAAATGTCACGTTGAGCATGGTCGCCCCGCACGCTATTGCCTGATGCACCGAATCCAACGTCTGATCCGGTGCGGACGCGGGATCCAGAGCCGACTCGGGGCTTACCAATACCTCGAAACCAGCTGGCAGATCATGAGTACCCAGCATCTGTGCCAACTTTTGATAATCGGGGCCACGGTATTGCACCGGTGCCGGTGACCAGCCGTCGGCCAGGGTGACTGCGCGCCGCAATGCCCGCTCGGTGTGCCCACCTATCCAGAGCGGTAGCTGCTCCTGGGCGGCGCGCGGCTCGATCATCAAATTGTCGAACGCGTAGAACTCGCCGTGATAGCTCACCGGATTTTCACCCATGGCAGCCCGAAGCGCCCGCAGCGCATCATCGGCTCTCCGGCCGCGGTCGGAGAACGGGACACCGAGTACCTCAAACTCTTCCTTGAGATTCCCGACGCCAAGCCCCAAGATCAACCGCCCACTGCTCAGGTGATCAAGGGTGCCATACCTCTTGGCCAGTTCCAGGGGGTGGTAGAACGGAAGCACCAACACATATGGCAGGAAACGGATCCGGTTTGTGACGGCGGTCCCGATTCCAGCCCGAATTAGCGCCTTCACGACTCACCCCGCGCATCGCTGACAGCCTGGGCGAGTAGGTTGCGGGCCTCCGCACTGCCATCGAGTTGGCGGTTGAGGCGCCTGGTCGCCAGCCATCCATCAACACTCCTGACAAATTCCCAGCGATTGACTCCTGTTCGCCAGATGCGGAAACTGTCCTCGTCCGGGTTCTTCAGAACCAACTGAGAATAGTGAGTGACAACTGCTGTGTCACCGTTGATCTCGATATGTGGAATACCCTGTAGGTGCGCCGCGCCGGCATGGATGAGCTCCTGGTGGAGTTCGCCGCGAACCATGCCCTGCAGCGCTGCCCGTCCGGTCAGCACGGTGGGGAAGGTGTCATAGACGCCGTCTTCTGCCCAGATTTTGGCGGCGGCCTGATCTGAGCCGCTGTCTACCGCAGGACCGTAGGAAGCGATGATTTGAGACAGGTCCCAGCGGTCTTGGGCAAGTCGCAGGCTCGCCTCGATTGCTTCCAACCGGGCTGTCAAGTCTTTGTTCTGCTGATCTTTGGTATCAGTCACGTTGTCTCCGTTAGTTTCTAGGTTAGGAATTGATACCGGCCGGCCGATTCCAGTTGGCGCCGGGGAATAGTTCGGTGAGTGCGGCCATCTGATCCAGGAAGTGCGTAACCGATGTGCTGTTAAATCGGACATTAACGATCGTGGCGCCCGCGTCCAACTGTTGCGCGACAATCTGGCGAGTACCGGCTTTATCGCCCACCGGGTCCAACGGTGCAGCCTGCAGGACAACTTCGAATCCCGATGGTGTGCGAGCGGGCAACATCTGCTTCAGTTGATCGGTGGTCAATCCGAACGGCATCCAGCCGCTCGCCAGTTCCAATGCCCGGCGCAGAGACCGACGTGTTCGGCCGCCCACCCAGATTGGCACAATCGTCCTGGGTGCATGTGGTTGCACGACGAAGTCATTGAAGCTGAAGTATTCTCCTGCATACTCGGGCTGTTCACGGCCCCAGGCCACCGAAATCGCCCGGAGTGAATCATCGGCGCGAGCACCGCGGTCGTCGAATGCTGCACCGAGGAGCTTGAATTCCTGTTGCAGGGAACCCACACCCACCCCCAGCACTACGCGTCCACCGCTGAGACGATCCAGTGTTC
>JBBSRY010000649.1:0-2023 GCA_038242595.1 Mycobacteriales bacterium | reverse complement strand
CGGTCGACGGCGGTCGGCTCTCCGGCTCGGCAGGCTCAGCAAGCGGTGGGCCTGGTAAACCGACAGCCGGTGACCTCAACTGCCCGGCCGAAAACCCGTCCAGATATCCCCGCGCTTTCTCACCGGCCCCATAATCGGCCAGCAGCGCGTGGAACTGGGCACCATGGCCGGGCTCGATCAAATGCGCCAACTCGTGCAGGAGCACAAAATCGACCACATACCCCGGCATTCCCTGCAACCGGTTCGACAGCCGGATAGAGGAGTCTTGCGGTGTGCAGGATCCCCATCGCTGGTGCTGATTACTGACCCACCGAACTGTGTCCGGGACAGCCTTGCCGCCCAGGTAACGAAGAGAAAGTTCATGCGAGCGCTCCAGCAGGGCAATGTCGCTGCGCCGTGCACCTGATCCGGTCCGACGGTCCGAGGCGTCGAGCCGCTGCACCATTTCGCTCACCCACTCCTGCTCCTCCTCGGCGGAGAATCGAGCTGGAATGAAGATCACCGTCTTTGGTCCCTCGCGACGGGCGGAAACAGTACGCCGCCGTTTCGGACTGCGTCGCACTTCGATCTGAGGTGTCTGGCAGGAATCACCCGGGAACAACGCCGACTCCAGCATGCAATCCGCTATCAGGTTTCCCGGCACGATACATTCTCCCTGCTCCAGTTGCCTGCTGAACTCTCCTGACAATTACCGTAGGCCTTGGCACCGACAGTCCGGTTCGAGACCGACTCGCCGGCGGCAAGGGGCCTGCAATCGGTTCCGTGTCATTGACATCCCGCTGGTTTGCCCGCGGCCGGCCGCTGGCGCGGAATCGGACAAATCACTCCCAATTCGGTACTTTTGGCCGTATTCGCCCCATCGAAGGCTTCCCAAAACCTCAGATTCCTTGCGTTGTCGGCGGGGAGCGGTAGCGTGACGATGAATTCCCGAGCCGAGGCCCGGCGCACCACCGGACGATGGATTCACCGCCCGGACGCACATCTGAGAGGGAAACCCATGGCTGAGACCTATAACGGTTACTGCGTCAAATGCAAGGAAAAGCGCGACTTCGAAGGAGAGGCCGTGGAGACCAACGGTCGACGGATGGCAAAAGGCATCTGCCCGGTCTGCGGCACCAAGATGAATCGGATCCTAGGTAAAGCAAAAGCGGAATAACCTGAGCTCTTCCCATCGCGGCGCGGTCCCGCCGATCAGCTTGATGAATGGTTCGTGCGAGCTGCCCCGCCCTGACCAGGTAGCTGTGGATAACTGCAGGGCGAGGATGCCCACCATGTCACCCTGACCGTAGGGGGTGTTCATGGCCGAGATCGGTGTCGCCGAAGTCGATGTGTTGGATCCCGGCGTACGACTTCACTTTTCCCACGGTCTGGCCTTGGTGCAGCGCGATCGGTCGACGTTGCAGATCGGCATCGATGCCCCGCACTGCACTGTCGTGCACAATGCACCACCCGGCGCCGCCGAACTTCTTACCTTGCTCGACGGCAATCGCTCCACCCACCAGGTGTTGCTGGATCTGTCCAAGCGCCATCGGGTAGATCCGGCGTCATGGACCGGATTGCTGACCACCCTGGTGGCGGCCGGTTTTTTGACAGCGATGCCTACTGAGCAAGTGGAGCGATACAGAACCGAATCTGCCTGCATACAAGCCGACCGGGAAGCCCTCGCCTTCAGGTATGGGCCGGCAGCGGCTGGTCAGGCCATGCGAAATCGTCAAGATGCGGTGGTCCAGGTCATCGGTGCCGGGCGAATTGCGGCCTCCGTAGCGTCAATCTTGGCCGGCGCCGGGGTGGGACATATCTATATCGAGCCCGGCCGCCAGCTACGGCCGAGCGACATTTGCGCGGCCGGGGTGGGATACGCCGGTTTAGCGCCAGGGGCGCTTCCACCGGGCGCCAACGATCCCGTCCGTCCGGAACTTTCGACCGGCACCCCTGCAGACAAGTCGGTATCGCCTGCAGACAGGTCGGTATCGCCTGCAGACAAGTCGGCATCGCGGGCGGGCCTGCGCCGCAACAGACTTAT
>JBBSRY010000648.1:0-2039 GCA_038242595.1 Mycobacteriales bacterium | reverse complement strand
TACATAGTGGATAGTGATTTGGCGAATGCGGCTCGCAGTTCCCAGGGATGAACCATGCTCACGGAAGGCTCCTTCGGGGCAGGCACCGGGCACCTCGCGGTGTCGGTACTGGACAAAGACCGGTCTGAGGCAGTAGAACTGCGACCAGTGCAGTGTATACAGGATCCAATCCCTTTCGTGAGGAGCCCAGCCAATGAAGTTGTTAATCGAGGACATCGGTGTACTGGCAACTGGCCGGCTTGGTGAACCGGCCGTACGCGACACCACCCTGCTCATCGAAGATGGGCTTGTCACCGGGATCGGCGTGGATGCCGTGCATCCGGACCGAGTGCTGTCCGCCGGCGGATTGACCGTCATCCCCGGCCTGGTCGACGGCCACGTCCATCCATCGTTCGGAGAATGGACCCCAGCCCAGAATGCGCTGGGATGGGTGCACAACTATCTGCACGGCGGGACCACCACCATGGTCTCGGCAGGAGAGTTACATATTCCGGGCCTGGCCTTTGACGCATTGACACCGGAGCTGGTGGTAAGTCTGGCAATAACCTCCCGGCACACCACCGGTCGGTTACGGCCGTCCGGTGTCAAGGCGGTGGCCGGCACAGTGCTGTTGGTTCCCGGACTGACCGAATCGCATTTCGACCGGATGCAGGCTCAGAACCTCACCCAACTCAAGTTCATCTTCTACGACTGGAATTTGCTGCCCAATGGCGAGGCCGCGCAGTACGTGCGATGGGCCCGCGAACGTGGGATGACGGTGAAGATGCACTCGGGTGGGGTGTCCAGGTCGGGCTCCAGTCGAGTGGCCGCGTTCGATATTGTCTCCGAGGTCCGTCCGGATATCGTCGGACACATCTCCGGTGGCCCGATCCCGATGCCAGACGCGGACATCCTTCGGGTCGTCAACGAACTCGAAAGCGTCTATCTTGAGGTCTGCAGCTCGATGAATTACCGCGCGACAAAGCTGGTTATCGACGAGTTGCAGCGCCACCAGGGACTGAGCCGGCTGACGCTGGGCACCGACACCCCGGGCGGCACCGGGGTTATCCCCCGCGGGATGCTCCGCAACATCTGTTTTCTGGCCTCGATGTGTGGAGTGGATCCGGTGGACGCGATCGCGGCTGGGACCGGGACCACCGCGAAGGCGCACGGCCTCGACGTGGGAATCCTGGAAGTGGGCCGCCCGGCCGACCTGGTAGCGCTTGGGCCGATCACCGGGTCGACCGCGGACGATGGACTCGAGTCCTTCAGCTTGGGTGACCTCCCGGGCATCGCCCTGGTGATGGTGGACGGCGAGGTCCTGGTCAACGGTCGCAGTGAGCAGACACCGCCGCCAAAGCAGCAGGTCTCTTGGAGTTTCTGACGCGCTGGTGCGTCGACAGCTCGGCCTTTTCGGATCTCCCAGGGTTGGTACGTCGCGTGACGTCCTTTTCCGCCTTCGGATATTCAGCGAAACCGCCGGTTAAACCGCACCGGCCGCCAGATCGCGTGCCCGGTGCAGCACCTCGTCGAGCATGACGGGGGTCAACCTCCCGGTGAAGGTGTTCTGCTGGCTGACGTGGAAGCAGCCCAGGACGGTGAGGTTCCGCCCGTCGGTGTGCCGCAGCATCACCTCGGCGCCGTGGCCGAATCGTGGACGCGGCCGCGGTACCGCCCAGCCCTGCTCGGCCAGCGTGACGAGCAGGGCATGCCAGCCGAATCCGCCGAGTACGACGGCGACCCGCACCGAGGCCGCGAGCAACTCCAGTTCCCGGGCCAGGTAGGGCGCGCATCGACGGCGTTCCTCTGGGGTGGGTTTGTTCGCCGGCGGCGCACAATGAACCGGGGCCAGGAGTCGGACGCCGCGCAGCGTCATCCCGTCGTCGAGCGAAATCGCGGTCGCCCGGCTCGCCATCCCCGCTCGATACAACGCGGCGAACAGGAAGTCGCCGCTGCGGTCACCGGTGAACATCCGACCGGTTCGGTTGCCGCCATGTGCGGCCGGCGCCAGTCCCACCACGACGATTCCAGCGCGTTCGTCACCGAAACTCGGCACCGGG
>JBBSRY010000647.1:0-2047 GCA_038242595.1 Mycobacteriales bacterium | reverse complement strand
CTGGCTTCGGCAACGCTGCGTCGCCGGGCGGTATGACGGTGGGTCCCGGCCAGGTCGTGACCAATGTGGGTACCCCGAAAGCAGCACCCGACTCATGGTGACTGCCAGTCGTTCCGGACGCCGTCCGGGGAAATCTGATACCCGCCCCTCCATCCAGGGTCAAAAATAGTGACTGTGCCCGACGACGGAGAAGGCTGCACGGCCGGTGAAAAGCCGCCGATACCGCCGCACGAAATGCAGAGCGCGCGGCAGCGAAATGAGTCACCGCCCCGCCCCAATCGTCCCCTGTGGGCGGAATTACCCAGGGATGCCCCTGAATCTGTTCGGGATCACCCCGGTTTACCGGCAAACGACGTGACAGTTCGGGGTCCGACCCGTCACCATCAAGGGGTGGATCAGCGAGAGAATCTTTTCCCGGCGACGCACGAAGACATCGCCGAATTCTCCGCCGCCCAAACCGGTCCGATTCCGATCGCTTTTGCCGGGTTCACTGCCAATACCTCGGCGCAAAAACCCGGCTTGGCGGACGAGCCAGAATTCCCCTCACCCCGAACTGACCCCATTCATCTGGGCAGCAATCTGGCTGGTTACGGTATGGCGCAAGCCAAGTACGACGAACCCGAGGCACGCAAAGGCACCTGGGATTCTCGCTGGCCGGTCGATGGCGCCGATCCGGCCTCCATCCCGGAGTCCGAAAAGAGTGTCAAAACCCGCAAGCCGTGGTGGCGTAAAGCCATCAACGTCGGCATTTTGCTGGCAGTCATCGCGATCAGCCTGATTGTGTTGCAGGGAAAACTGCCGTCCCTGTCGTCCATCGGCCGAGCTATCGGGTCGGCCACCTGGTGGTGGATCCTTGCCGCCGGGGCTGCCACCGTGGCCTCGATTTCCCTGTTCGCCGATCAACAACGCCAGCTTCTCATTGCTTTCGACACCAAGATCACCCGGCGCCGCGCTACTGCCATCACCTACGCCAGCACCGCAATCACTAATAGCGTGCCTGCCGGGGCCGCCGTCTCGGCCGGTTTCTCCTTCAAGCAGTATCGGGCCGCCGGGGCCACCCGCAGCACTGCCGCCACCGTCATGGTGCTGTCGGGTCTCATCTCCGCCATCACCCTGGTGCTGATGTATTTCCTGGTGCTGAGCCTGTCCGCAGCGACGCCCTTCATCACGCTGCTGGCGCAGAACACCACCATCGCCATCGTGGTCGGGGTACTGCTGGCCGGGTTGGCCGGGCTGATTCTGCGCCGGGTGATCAAAGGGCCAAAGGAAATCACCGACGAGATTCCCACTCCGCGACTCGACCGATTCGAGCGCCGCTGGCCGCGTGTTGCCGGTGTCGCCCGGGATGGGCTGGAGACATTGCGGCAGGCGCAGAACGTAGGCGTGCGCGATTGGGTGTGGTCCATCGCGGCCACCATGGGCAAATGGACGCTGGAGGGCGTTTGTCTGCTCTCCTGCGCGCTGGCCTTCGGCATCCACATCGATTTGCTGCAGCTCGGGGTGCTGTATCTGTCCGTGCAATTGGTGCGGCAGATACCTCTGACTCCCGGTGGCATCGGACCGGTCGAGACAGCGCTGTTGATCGGCCTGGTGGCCACCGGAGCCGGTCACGGTGCGGCGGCCGCCGCAGTTCTGATCTATCGCGTGCTCTCCGCCTGGATCATCATCCCGATCGGATTTGCCCTGTTGGCCGAGATGAGGCGTCGGGATGCCCGAAACGCCGTAACCGCTGCTTAGCCCGAACCTCGGCCAGCGATACCACCAATGCTCCCGAGCTCCGACGCCAATCCGGTATGAGTTGGCTCCTCTATCCTGACGGTATGAAATCTGCGGTGAAAATGCGAGCGCTCCTGCTGGCGCTCACTGTCTTCGTCGCCGTATCCGGATGCGCCAGACCCGGCTAGTGCACTCCTGACGAGGTGCGACTTTCACTGGCCGGGATCGACGCAGCTGCCGGACACCGGTACGCGCAGTTGATCGCGACCAACATCTCCGACCGTCCGTGCAGTCTGATCGGCTGGCCCGGTCTCGGTCTGCGGGGAGTGGG
>JBBSRY010000646.1:0-2067 GCA_038242595.1 Mycobacteriales bacterium | reverse complement strand
TGGTCTACAACTCGACCAACCTGCGGTGCCGGGCGGTCGCCTGCTCATCAGTGAGTAACGAGACCTGGTCGATCACCACCCGCATTCGGGCAGCCTGACCCTCGGCCTGAACAAAGCTGAGTTTAAATGCCCGGTCCAGGTGTTCCGGGCCCGTGTGGTAGAGGGCGTCCACCAACTCTGCCAACAGCTTTCGCTGCCGGTTCTGCAACTGATGGCGCATCTCATCCTGCATGACGTATCGCTGAGCGATGGCCTTGAGCACCGCAACCTCAGCAGCCAGGACCGGTGGAATTACCAGGGCGGCGTCGTAACGGTGCAGAGGTCCCTCACCGAATACGTCCCTGGTCGCAGCTACCGCCCCGGTGGCAAAGCGGCCCGTCAGTTCGCTCGTCATCCGCTGGAGAGCGCTTTCACCGGAGCGCGTTTCATCCATGCCGGTCACATCGAATTTCACAGCATCAGCCACCACCGGCAGTGCCAGTAAATCCTTGAGCACCTGCTGGAGATCTGCCACCGTCTCACCGGAGAATCCACTGGCCGCCGCCTGACAAATCTGCAGACTCTCCTCAGGATCGAAGAGTTTGGCCAAACTCACCCGGTTTGCATGGATGCCATCTTCGACATCGTGCACGCTGTAGGCAACGTCATCGGCCCAATCCATGGCTTGCGCCTCCAGACACCGCAGGCCCGCGGCCGAGTCCGGAACCGTGCTCCGGACCCAGTCGAACACGGTCAATTCGTCGGCAAACACTCCAAACTTGCCGCCGCCCGCCGGCCGCTGCCACGGATATTTGATCACCGAATCCAGAGCTGCCCTGGTCAGGTTGAGACCGAACGGTCTGCCGTCGGCGTCCTGCACTTTGGCTTCCAGCCGGGTCAGGAGTCGTAGATTCTGGGCATTGGCTTCGAAACCGCCTACCGCATCGGATACTTCGTCAAGTGCGGCTTCACCGTTGTGCCCGAAGGGCGGGTGTCCGATGTCGTGCGCGAGTCCGGCCAGGTCAACCAAATCAGGATCGCATCCGAGCAACGCGCCGATCTCGCGGGCGATCTGTGCCACCTCCAGGGAGTGGGTCAATCTGGTCCGCGGGACTTCGTCCTCGTTCGGCGCGACCACCTGGGTTTTGCCGGCCAATCGTCGGAAGGACCCGGAATGCAGGACCCTGGCCCGGTCGCGGGCAAAAGGTGTGCGCGGAATCAGTCGATCGGCAGCCGGCAGCATCGCCTCCTTGGCTCCTTCTCCGAATCGGCGTTGTTGATCGGATTCGGAATATTGTGCAATCCGGTAGCTCATGTGACCGGGGTCCCGGCGCCGGAGGACCCACCGACCAGCAGGTAATACAGTGAGCCCAGTGTCTCTCTGGTCAAGTATCGGGCGGCCACTTCACTCCGAGCCCCCGGGCCGTCCTGGACCGACGAGATCTGCACTGTCAAGCCGAAATCCTCCGCCATCGCGCGCGCACGAAAGGCGTGCCACGGGTCCGTCACCAGCACCACCGAATTCCAACCCATCTCGGTCAGTACCGCGTCGGCGGCGCGCAGGCTGACCAGGGTGTCATTTCCTTCCCCTACCTCGACCACCGCAGTCTCAGGTGCCCCCAGCCCGACCAAGTAGTTTTTACCTGCTTGCGCCTCGGTGTATTGGTCACCCTCCTGGCTGCCGCCAATAGTGATGATCACCGGGGCTACGCCGGCCCGATACAGCTCCCAGGCATGATCCAGCCGGGATTGAAAGACCGCCGAAGGTGTTCCGTCGTATTGGGCAGCGCCGAGAACCACGATTGCCTCTGCGGGCGCGCGTTGGTCGACCTGCGCAACGCCAGCAACCCGTACAGCTACTCCTGCGACCACCAGAACCGTCACCAGCACGGTGCCGACCAGATAGCGAAGAAAGACCCGTCCCACAGACACAGCTTCCCTTCCACGCTTGCCGCCGAGTTCACCTTGGTCGCCGAGCCAAAATTACCCGTGCGGACACCGATCATGCCAGCAAAGCTGCCGGCGGCCCGCTTCGCGCCGGTTCAGCTCGTCGCCACAATCGAGGTGAAACACTGGATGCGGCGCCCT
>JBBSRY010000645.1:0-2073 GCA_038242595.1 Mycobacteriales bacterium | reverse complement strand
TCATTCGGGGCAGCCCTTCTGCTGGATGGGTGAGAATTGATGAAGATTCATTGGTCTTGCGTTCTTGCAGATCAGCGGAATGTGGTTCCCTCTTTGGAGTGATGCGTTTATGGTCGGGCACCAGAGCCGGCACACCCCAGTCCAGTGGATACCCCGTGCATGTGGATGTACAGCGAACCCATTGGTTCTTCGCCGAACCGTAAGGACTGCGACCTAGGTTGTTGGTGGCGGCACCTCAGGGCCCAGTGCTGTTCCTCGAGCGTTGTTCCTTGAGTCGAATCTCGACCCGGTCGAACTTCCCCGCAGGTCCAATCCGGTGAGGCGCCGGCCCCGAATACCCGATAGACGAGGGCCGACACGGGCCTCGTGTGCACGATGAGTTCATTGAGGCGGGATGATGGAGCTTGTGATCAACGAACCGAAAGGCTCGCAAGCCAAGTCCGCGGGCCTGAGTCCTGTCGAAACAGCAGAACAAATGATGGATCTGGTTTCCAAGGGCGACCAAGATGCCTTCGCCCGTTTGTACGACGCCATGTCACCCAGAGTCTTTGGTCTCGCCAGGCGAATACTGCGAGATCCGGCCCAAGCCGAAGAAGTAGGTCAGGAAGTCATGTTGGAAGTATGGCGTCGGGCGAATCGCTTCGACGCGTCACGCGGTTCGGCCCTGTCATGGATCATGACGCTGGCCCACGCCCGGTCGGTTGACCGGGTGCGGTCCGCGCAGTCGGCGACGGATCGTGACCACAAGTACGCCAGTACCACGGTCGAACGAGACGTTGATGTGGTCTCCGACGCCGTTGAAACATCGTTGGAGCGCAAGCAGGTGCAACGGTGTCTTGGCAGCCTGACGGATCTGCAGCGGGAATCGATCAACTTGGCGTACTACTCCGGGTTCACCCAGGCCGAGGTTGCGGTGGCACTCAAGACACCACTCGGCACGGTGAAGACCAGACTGCGTGATGGACTTATTCGCCTGCGTGATTGTTTGGGGGTACCGGCATGATGGCTCACGATCCTTCGCTCTCTGCGGGGGTTGCAGCGCTCAATGCACTGACCGGCCCTGAAAGCGAAGAGTTCGAGGCCCACCTGGCCGATTGCCCGACCTGCTCAGCCGAAATTGCCGGCTTCCGCGAGACTGCCGCTCGTTTGGGCGCGGCCGCGGCCGAAACTCCGCCGGCTTCGATGCGCGCAGCGGTGATGGCGTTGGTTTCGGTAACCCGGCAACTCCCGCCCGAAGTGAGCCAGAGCACCAAGGAACTTCCGGTCCTGGGCCGTCATCATGGGCTAGGCGATCAGCTGCCGCTGGAACTCGTTGCACCGGTTGAGATCTCCGGCGAACTACCCGCGGCGGATGCCGACCCAAAGGTGTCCGTTTCCCCAACTCCCGAGGCCAAGGTCATCAACCTGAACAGTCGTCGACGGTTCAGTGGTCGCCTCATGCTCGCCGCAGCGGCGGTTATCGCTATCGCTATTGCGGCGGTCGCGATCTTCCAGAGCCCGGAAACCACCGACGCCGACCTGGCACTGCAGAACTGCGTGTTGAATGCGGCTGATACGCACGTCCAGCCGGCAACCCCGGATTCGCAGGCCACCGCCAATGTGCGGCTGTCGAATTCTTGCGGTGCGGCCATCATCGAACTGAGCAATGTGGGAACACTACCGGCCGATCAGACCTATCAACTCTGGATCATCGCCGGCGACCAACCTCGCTCGGTGGACACGATGGTCCCGGATGCCAACGGCACGATGCCGGTGGTGGTGACCCCGCTTCAGGTCGGCGATACCCAACTGGGAGTGACCGTGGAACCGGCCGGTGGCTCGGAGCAGCCCACCAGCCCCATCCTGGTGTCAGTTCCGCTCTCTGCCTGATCTTTGGTTTTGATTCGGTGCTTTGAACGACAGGTGATGTCGTTCAAAGCGCCGAATTGTTCACGCAGCGAGCTTGGGTAAGTCCTCCGGGCGCGGATAGTCAGATTTTGTCCGGGGCTGCAGCTCCACGATGAGCATCGCAATTAACATCAGGCCACCACCAACGGCGATCCGCACGGTGAATGGCTCGTGCAGGAAAGAAAT
>JBBSRY010000644.1:0-2082 GCA_038242595.1 Mycobacteriales bacterium | reverse complement strand
AATCGAGCCGGCCGAACGGAACCCGTCAAGCCCTTACCGCCAAGTTGGCCAGCGGAGCATTCGACAACCTTAGCGGCCAGGCAGGTGTATTGAGAGTTTGCGGGCTTGGCGGGGCGTGCCACCGCCGACCGCCGTAGCATCTAGTTCGTGGACGACGATACGTGCGACTTTTGCGGGGAATCCTTGGCCGAGAACGGCGTAGGTGTCGACGTAGAAATGGACGATCCGTTTCGGATTGCTAACGGCTATTTCTGTTCTTGGGAGCATGCCGCCTCGTGGTTCGCAACAGGGGAATCGGACAAGGACTTCGACGTCATCTTTCCGGAAGGAACATCGCTGACTCGGCGCGAGCGACTGTGGGAAGCGGTCGAGCCAGTAGGCGTGTTCATTCTGTTTCTATGGGCCATTGCGCTGATGCTGATCGGCTCTTGGACAGCGGCCAACTGGATATTCCCGTTCAACGAATAGTTGGGTGCTGCTAGACGGTATGTAGTAGCCGCTCGCTGATGCGGGGGGTTGCGGGCTGGGGCCTCACTCACAATATTCGTGGGTTACCGGGCAGTGTTCCCTGTCCGGCCTATCCGACAGTTGTGGGAGGCCCCAGTGTTAAGAAATCGTACGAGTATTGGTCTGGATGTGCACGCACGATCGGTCGTGGGTTGCGCGATCGATGAAGAGACCGGCGAGATCCACCGGCGGCGACTGAGCCCGGACAACAGCGAGATCGAGGCGTGGGTCCGTTCGCTTCCGAAACCCTGGAAGGTGACCTATGAGGCTGGGCCGACGGGGTTCGGGCTGGCCCGGCACCTTCTTGGTGCTGGTATTGACACGGTTGTTGCTGCGCCATCAAAGTTGCAACGTCCGGCCGGTGACAGGGTCAAGACCGACAAGAATGACGCGTTGCATTTGGCCAGGTTGCTGAAACTCGATGAGATCGTTGAGGTCACGATTCCGTCGGTCGAGCAAGAGGCGGCCCGTGATCTGGTCCGTGGCCGTGAAGACGCACGCGCTGATGTGATGCGGTCGCGTCACCGGGTCTCGAAGTTGTTGCTGCGTCACGGCATCGTCTATACGGACGGGTCGGCATGGACGCAGAAACACGACTTGTGGTTACGAGCACAGAGGTTTGATTCACCGGCAATCCAGATCGCCTACGACTCAGCTTATGAGGCGATGCTGCTGACCGTTGACCGGCGTGATCGTCTCGATGAGCACATTGTGAAGATGGCCGGCGATTCGCAGTTCACACCGGTCGTTCACCGGCTGGCTTGTTTGCGGGGCGTCTCAACGTTGACCGCCTTCGCGCTCGCGGTCGAGATTGGCGATTGGCATCGGTTCACTGGATCGTCGATCGGCGCCTATCTCGGGATGGTGCCCACCGAGTACTCCTCCGGCGGGAGCAGGTCGCAGGGTTCGATCACCAAAGCCGGCAACACCCACGTCCGCAGGCTCCTGGTCGAGGCCGCCTGGCATCACCGCAAGACGTATCGGAATCCGGGCAAGACCATGCGCGCCAGATGGGAACTGGCACCGGTCGAAGCGCGCCTGCGTGGACATCAGGGAAACCATCGGTTGCACCAGCGGTGGGAGAGGTTCATCGAACGCAAGAAGAAGCCTTCAGTCGCAACCGTTGCTGTTGCCCGTGAACTGTCCGGCTGGTGCTGGTCCCTGGCCACCCTCGAATAGGGACGAGCACCTCACGTTCTCCGGCCCGGACAAGTGGTTGGTCGCAGCGCGTGGAACGGACCCGCGTTACACCTATGAGCAGCGACGAACACCTGGTCGCGACGCTCGACTTCTAGACAGCGGCCCCGTTCCAGCCGAACAGCCCGTCCTGCGGTAACCAACCCGCGCATATCAGTCTGACCGTGCGTCGCCAACGACACGCTGACCAACCACCACGTCCCGGACCGGACAAAAGAAGACGGCCTCCGCGAAGCCACCCCGGAGGCCGCCTTCGCCTACCCCCTTGACAAATTTCCCTACATATCAGGTGTATTGGGAGTTTGCGGGCTTGGCGTGTGGCGTGTATCCGTGGGGATGTGCGGGTCCGCGCGAGTCGTCGTCAGAGCGGTTACCGTT
>JBBSRY010000643.1:0-2083 GCA_038242595.1 Mycobacteriales bacterium | reverse complement strand
GGCGCTACGTGCTTGTCCATACCCCTCCCTCGCAGTAGTTATCAACAGATCCCGGCCGTCCGGACCGCCCAGTGCCACGCTGGTGACCTGTGGGGTGGGCACTTCCACTATTAGATCGAGTACGCCGTCAGCATCGAAACGACGTACCTCTCCGGCGCCATACACCGCCACCCACAACCCGCCCGCCAGGTCCGTCGTGAGTCCGTCCGGCATCCCGTCGTCATCGGCCAGGCGCAGGTGCACCCGTGAATGCAGCAGCTGATGGTGCGCGCCAATCCGATGCGCCCACACCACGCGCTCTGAGGAGTCAGCGTGGAACATTGTTTCACCGGACGGGTCATAGGCCACGCCGTTCGACAGGCCGACGGCCTGAACGGAACCGGAAATAACGCCATCGCGATTCAGGTGCTCCAGCCGACCGGTGCGGGATTGACGATCCGGAGGGACGAGGCCGACCCACATGCCACCAGCGGCGTCGGCGGCACCGTCGTTCAGCTTCCAATCCGTCGGAACTTCCATCGTTGTCAGTACCGGCCCGAGCGAATGGGGTGTTCTGGTATCAAGATATTGCAGCTGGTGGTGGTTTGTGATGAGCACAAAGCCCGGTCCGGCCGGGTGCACCATCGACACTCGCTCCTCGGTGGAAAACCATTGCCGGATACTGCCTTCTAGTAATCCCGCTGCACCGGAGAACACCAGCCCGGCGGCGGCATCGACCCACCACCACCGACTCTCGTGCCAACGCGGGCTTTCGGCCAGCATGCATCGAGGTGCCGAATCGACGAGCTCGGCCTGTATCCGTCGCGGCGGGACCGTCATTTTAGTACATCACCCAGCCGCCGTCGACGCAGATCACCTGACCGGTGATGAATGCGGCGTCATCGCTGGCCAGGAACGCGAAGGCGCCTGCCAGATCTGCGGCGTAACCACGACGTTGCAGCGCCTGCAGGGGTAGGACGGAAGCGGCGACTTTATCCGCGTCCGGTGACATTTCGACCTCCTGCTCAGTGCGGATCGCCCCAGGCATTACCGCATTGATACGCACCCCGGCCGGCCCCATTTCCCGGGCAAGTGAGCGTGTCATTCCCAAGATCGCCGCTTTCGAAGCCGTGTAGTGCACGGCGTCCGGCTGGCCGGTCATGACCATCACTGAGGTCAGCGTGATCATCGAGCCATGAGCTGACGCCTTCAGATCGTCGAAGGCAGCCTTGGCCAGCAGCCAGGTTCCACGAACGTTGACCGCCTGCACCAGATCCCACTCTTCTAAGGTCATCTCGGTGAAGTGCTTGCGACCGGAAGCCGCCGCGTTGGCGACCACGATGTCCAGCGGCCCCAACGCCTTTCTGGCCGCTTCAACGACGGCGCCGGGGCCCTCCGGGTCGGCCAGATCAGCGCACACGGCGGCTGCCGTTGCTCCCAATCCGCGGAGTTCGATCACGAGATCGTTTGCTAAAGCTGCCATCTCGTCGGTGGGCTCATGACCAAGAGCCACTGCGGCGCCCTCTGCGGCGAACCGGCGAGCAACCGCAGCGCCGATTCCTCGCGATGCCCCGGTGATGAGGGCTGTCCGACCGATAAGCCTTCGAGGTGTCTCTGCCATTGCTGGTGGTCCCTTTCTGAGGAGTTGATTCAACGCAGGCGCTGAACCGTGGTATTTGATTTCCCGCCGGTCCGTCACTGACGCAAGGCCGAACCGGCCAATCCCTGTTCGACTGTCAGTACCGCGTCGACCAACGCCTGCGTTGGTTCGGCCTGCGGTCGGCTGAACAGGTCGAGCGGTTTGCCGACCTCCACGATGCGACCTGCGGCCATCACCGCCACGCGACTGGTGGTGTACGCCACCACAGAAAGATCGTGGGCAATGAGGACCAACGTTAATCCGAGTTCGGCTACGAGGTCCTTGAGCAGATTGAGTACCTGCGCTCGGATCGACACGTCGAGTGCCGATACCGGCTCGTCGGCAATCAGCACGGTGGGGGCAGGCATGAGCGCACGGGCTATTGCCACCCGTTGTAGTTGGCCCCCCGAGAACTCGTGCGGGTACTTCCCCAGCGCCTGTCGATCGAGGCCAACCTGGTCCAAG
>JBBSRY010000642.1:0-2094 GCA_038242595.1 Mycobacteriales bacterium | reverse complement strand
GGGAACTGCCCGATTTTGCCGATCTGGTCGAGCGTACGGGTGCGGCGGTGGTGAATATCCGCACGACCGAGCGGGCTCGGGCGAGGTCGGCAATGCCTCAGATTCCTGAGCTGGATCCCAACGACCCGTTCTATGAGTTCTTTCGTCGGTTCTTTCCGCCGGGGCAGGTGCCCGGCCAGCCTCGTGGGCAGACGCCAAGGGGGTCCAATCCCAATGCGCAACGAGAAGAAGTCCCTCGCGGCGTCGGATCCGGTTTTATCGTCGGGGCTGACGGCTATGTGATGACCAATCATCATGTGGTGGAGGGAGCCGACGAGATTTACGTGACCCTTACCGATAAACGGGAGTTCAAGGGCAAGCTGATCGGCTCGGATCAGCGCACTGACGTTGCGTTGGTCAAGATCGATGCTACTGGCCTGCCGGCGTTGAAGATCGGTGACCCCAATCAACTGCGCGTAGGGCAGTGGGTTCTGGCGATCGGCTCGCCATTCGGCCTGGATAACACCGTCACGGCCGGTATCGTGTCGGCAAAGAGCCGGGAAACCGGTGACTACCTCCCGTTCATTCAAACCGACGTTGCGGTGAATCCGGGAAATTCGGGTGGCCCGCTGCTGAACATGCACGGTGAGGTGATCGGCATCAACTCGCAGATCTACAGTCGCACCGGCGGCTTTATGGGGATTTCCTTCGCTATTCCGATCGATGAAGCCATGCGCGTTGCGGATCAGTTGCGTGACACCGGCCGCGTCGTGCGCGGCCGTATCGGCGTGGGAATCGCGGAGGTCACCAAGGACATTGCAGAGCCACTGGGCCTGGACACGCCTAGCGGTGCGCTGGTGCGAAGCGTTGAGCAGGGAGGACCGGCGGACAAGGCTGGCATCGAGGTCGGTGACATCATCCGCAAGTTCGGCGATCGGCGGATCGAACGTTCAAGTGACCTGCCTCGCATTGTAGGGAATACGAAACCGGACACTCCCGTGGCGATGGAAATCTGGCGGCGCGGCGCCAACCGGCAGATCACAGTTACCGTCGGCGAAATGACGCCCGACAAGACGGCCGGCGCCGGTCAAAGCGCGCCTGTGCCTCAAAAACCCGCGGCCAAGGCTAATTGGATCGGCATTGTCGTGGCAGATCTGACGTCGGCCCAGCGCGGCGAGTTGCGTGGCAAGGGCGGGGTGGTGATCGAGGCGGTTGAAGAGAGTGGATCTGCCGCCCAGGCGGGACTGAGGGTCGGCGACGTGCTGATGCAAGTGAACAATCAGGACATCCAGTCAGTCGAACAGTTCAATGCTGCATTATCGCGGTTGGACCGCGGCAAGCCCCTGGTCTTGCTGGTACGGCGCGGTGAGGCGGCGCAATATATCCCGATCAAACCGTAGCAGGCGTCGGTTCACGCGGTCGGACCATGCTGTCTGCTTACCGGCGAGATTATGAGGATCGGGCGCCGGCGCCATCAAAGCAGACCACTTAGCTTGAGCGGTAAGGCTTGAGCGTTAAGGCTTGAGCGTTAAGGCCTCTTCGCCACGCTCGGACCGGCCAGCCGGCGCTGCCCACTACAATACCGGTTAGCTCGCACGGAAGCGGCGAGCCGTACAGTCCTCGGTCAACACCATCGGGGATAATTCCCGGCAATTTTTCCAGTTCGGCTCAGGGTCGATCATCGGCGTTCTCTCGTCACCATGCAGCATATTCGCAATTTTTCCATCATCGCGCACATCGACCATGGCAAGTCGACCCTCGCTGACCGGCTGATCCAGCGGTGCGGGGGTCTTTCCGACCGCGAAATGGAAAAGCAGGTGCTTGACTCGATGGACCTCGAGCGAGAGCGCGGAATCACGATCAAGGCACAGACGGCGTCGCTGGTCTATCGGGCCAAGGACGATCAGGTCTATCACCTGAACCTGATCGACACGCCGGGCCACGTCGATTTTTCCTATGAGGTCAGCCGCTCGCTGTCCGCCTGTGAGGGGGCTCTGCTGGTGGTGGACGCCTCTCAGGGAGTCCAGGCTCAGACAGTGGCCAACTGCTATACCGCGATCGATCTCGGCGTCGAGGTCGTTCCGGTGCTGAACAAAATGGACCTTCCGCAGGCCG
>JBBSRY010000641.1:0-2098 GCA_038242595.1 Mycobacteriales bacterium | reverse complement strand
TGGGCTTCGTTGCTGCCTGGCTGGTCGTCAACGCGTGAGCTGCCTGTTTTCCGACCCCATCCCACCGAAGCGTGCGGGCTCATGGGTAGCCTATGAACCGGGGTATCAACGGAAATAACGTGAGGATTTTGACCATGCGGATCACCAAGTTCGGACACTGCTGTCTTCTCATCGAGGACGGTGGCGCACGCATTCTGGCAGATCCAGGGGTGTTCTCCGCCGGCTGGGAAAGCCTGCGCGATCTGAGCACCGTGCTGATCACCCACCTGCATCCGGATCACCTGGATCTCGACAGGCTGCCGGCGGTCCTGGCGGCCAACCCATTGGCGACGGTCTATGCCGACCCCGGCTCGGTCAAAGTGTTGGCCGACAACGGCATCGGCGCCACCGCGGTCAACGCCGGTGACATTTTGGATGCCGCCAACACCACGGTCGAGGTCTTCGGCGACACCCACGCTGTCATCCACCATGACCTACCGTCGCTGGACAACCGCGGCTATCTCATCTCTGGTCGGCTCTACCTGCCTGGCGACTCGGTGAGCGTGCCGGCCGTCTCGGTGGAGATTTTGGGTCTGCCGGTCAGCGCGCCATGGATGGCGTTGAAGGAAAGCGTTGAGTTTGTCCGAGCGGTCGACCCGACGATAATCATTCCGATCCACGAGAAAGTTCTGTCCAACACCGCAATGGTCTACTCGCTGCTGGAGAAGTTGAAGCCGGCCGATACGCAGTGGTGCAATATCGACGACGGCAAGCCGGTCTTGTTGTAAAAGGGGGGTGGGGCCTCTATCCGGCACGGCGCAGCGCGGTGATCGGTTCGATGGTGGCCGCCTTGATGGCCGGATAGGCGCCGGCCAGCAGACCGATCAATGACCCAAGAGCTGGTGCCAGCAAAGCGATTTGCAGATCCAAGATCGGTGTCCAATCACGACCGGCCGAGACTGCCACCACCGCAGCGACACCCAATGCAGCGCCGATGAGCCCTCCGACCAGACCGGTGATCATCGATTCGAGGAGAAACTGGCCAGCGATATGCCGTTTGCGGGCACCCAGGGCCCGCCGCAGCCCGATCTCGCCGGTGCGCTCCATCACCGACAGCAACGTCACATTCGCGATACCGAGCCCACCGACGATCAACGCGACTCCACCGAAGGCCAGGAACAACGCATTGACGTCGCCGAGCACGTTGCTGCCGAGTTTGCCCGGCGCCGGTGGCACGGTGGCCTTGATCGACTCCGGCCGATTTGGTGAAACCGCTGTCGGCGCCTGCTTTCCCACCTGCTGAGCGGCCCCCACCGCAGTTCTGATATCCAACTCCTGGGGTGCGGCCAATTCGAAGAGCACTTCGGCAGTGTGGTTGGGAATCAGCACCGCATCCAGCAGATCATCCCGACGCACCACGTCATCAAAAATTCCGATAACGGCAAAGGCTGTTTCACCGATGAAGATGCTGGGCCGGGAATCCACCCGATTGATGGCCAGCTTGGCAGCGGCCCGCGCCCCCAGGACCACCACCGGATCACCTCGTTCATTGTGTCCGGCATCGAAAAATCTGCCAGCCGTAACGATTCCACTCTCGGCATCGATCAGCCCCGGCGACGCCGCGATGACCGGGATATCCAGCAAATTGGCTCCCGACGGATCATTGAGCGACACCCCGGAAACTTTGTCATCTCCGGTATCGACCTCGGAGTAGGTGCCGGCCGCGGCCACCCCATTGATTCGGGACACCCGGTCGGCCGCATCCCAGGGCAGACTGACCCCGACGCCCTGTTCTTCGGCGCCCTGGGGGTTGTTCGGTTCCAGCACAATCCGGGTAGCTACGGCTGCGTCGAATCGTTGGGTGATCTGACCGGAGGCGGTTTGGCCCAGTCCGAGAGTGGCTACCAGGGCGGCGATGCCGACGACGGTGCCCATCATGGTCAGGATCAGCCGCGAGGGTTTGACACTGAGACCCAGGACTGATTCATCGACCAGGTCGGTCAGTCGCATTCGCGACTTGAGTACCCTGGGGTCCCGACTGGGCTCAATCAACAACGCGTGGGGCTCAATCAACAACGCGTGGGGCTCAATCAACAACGCGTGGGGCTCGATCAACGAC
>JBBSRY010000640.1:0-2111 GCA_038242595.1 Mycobacteriales bacterium | reverse complement strand
GAAATGAGCCTGGCCGGAATTCGGGAGATGTCGACGATCCTTACCCCACCGGAGGAACGGCACCCGATCCTGACCTACGTCGGTGTCTATGACGACAAACTGGTGGCCGCCGCGATCCGCCGCGAAATCCTGCGGGAGGGTCAGGTCTTCCTGGTGCACAACAGGGTGTCCGATATTGACAAAGTCGCCTCGCGGATTCGAGAGCTGGTCCCGGAGGCGTCCGTGGCGGTCGGCCACGGCCAGATGGGCGAACATGCGCTGGAGAAGGTGATCGACGGATTCTGGGCGCGTGAGTTCGACGTGCTCGTGTGCACCACCATCGTCGAAACCGGTCTGGACATCTCCAACGCCAACACCCTGATCGTTGATCATGCCGAAGTGCTGGGGCTGTCCCAGATGCACCAGTTGCGCGGCCGAGTTGGTAGAGCCAGGGAACGTGGCTACGCCTATTTCCTGTACCCGCCGGACAAGTCACTCACTGACACCGCCCATGACCGGTTGGCCACCATCGCGCAGAATTCCGATCTGGGATCCGGTGTGGCAGTCGCGATGCGAGATCTGGAGATCCGCGGTGCCGGAAGCATTCTCGGCGCCGAGCAGAGTGGTCACATCGCCGGCGTCGGGTTCGATCTGTATGTGCGATTGGTCTCCGAGGCGGTCACCGCCTTCAAGAAGGAGGCCGGCGCGGTGTCCGGTGAGCCGGAGCCGGAGGAGATAGCCGAGGTTCGGGTCGAACTTCCGGTCGATGCCAACGTGCCGCACGACTACATCCCGGGCGAATTGCTCCGGCTTGATGCCTATCGCAAGGTGGCCGGTGCTTCCACCCAGGAAGATGTGGATGCGGTCCGCGCCGAACTGACCGACCGATTCGGGCCGGTGCCGCCGTCAGTGGAAGCGCTACTCGCGGTGGCGACTCTGCGGCAGGCTGCTCGCGAGGTCGGGGTGACCGAGATCGCCATGGTGCCGCAAGGCATCAAGATCAGCCCGGTCGATCTGCCGGAGTCGGTACAACTGCGGCTCAAGCGGGTCTACCCCGGTTCGATCTACCGCAACTCGTCGCAGACCCTGACGCTGAAGACGCCGGCCGAATCGAATCGGATCGGAGCTGCCCTGTTGCGCGACAACGCCATTCTCCAATGGGCGCACAACGTGCTCGCTGACCTCAGCCCCGCCCGCGTGCGGTAAGTACCGGACAGGCGTCGCTCGACTATCCAGTCTTGCTTGTCTGTCCGGACAACTACAAATACTCTCCTATGGTTCGTTACGGTTGGATTTCGGTGATGGATCGGTGGCCGGACGCAGTGCCACCGTCATCTGGGTCACACCGCTTTATGGCAAGCTGATGCCGGGCGCCCGAACACGCAGTTGCGGGCCCGAGGAGAGGTTGTTCGCCGTGCTGACCCCAGATGTTTTGCAGGTACCACCTTTTCGGACGAGCCCTATTGAGCTGGGCAGTCGTCGACTGGGGCGTCTGCTCGGACTCGGGGTGACAGTGGCGATGATCTTCGGCACTGCGGCCTGCACCACAGACGTCAATGCAGCTGCAATCGTCGGCGGTACCTCGATTTCCAGCGCCCGCGTAGATGAACTTTCCGGCACTTCGCTGGAGCTGGCCGGTCAATCAACGACCCCGCTTCAAGGCCTTAACTCCGCGTTGCTGAACGGAGTGCTCATCGACGCCGGCCGCGTTGAGCTCAATACCCAGATCCGGCACGAGCTGCTTGCAGCTACCGGCCTGGAGCAGACTCTCGATCAGCAGACCTTGCTCGCATTTGCCGACCAGCTCGGCGGGGTGCAGGCGGTTGCCCAACAGCTCAACGCCACGACCACCGAAGACCTGCTGCTTCGTCTTGGTGATCTCGCTTCGGAGGCCAGCCTCGTCTCGACAGCACTGACGAACTCTCAGAACGTGAGAACGCCGACGGTCACCTTCGATTTTCTAGTTGCTCCGGACTATGCCTCCGGGGTGCAAATGAAGTCCGAGTACGTGAAAGACCCAGCTCTGCTGAGCCAAGTCGCAGCTGTCGGATCAGCCGATAGCGCCGGCGTCGACGCCGTGGTCACCCCTGACACCGCTCCGACGCTGATCCAGACCGGTCTGTTCAGCGGGG
>JBBSRY010000639.1:0-2113 GCA_038242595.1 Mycobacteriales bacterium | reverse complement strand
GGTGACCGCCTCGGCGGCCACCCTCGTCACTCTGCAGTCTGCTTCGACTTGGCCAGCACCCACATGAGGCCGATCAGAACGCCCCCAACGGCAGCAAACCAGGGCATCCAGCTGACATCAGAAATGGCAAGAACGGCAACAATTGCCGCATAAATCATGGTCGCAATAAATCGGAATTGGTTGGACATGAGAAACCAGCGCCCCTATCTGGATCGTGCCTGGTGAAGCAGTGCCATCAGTATCACGCCTCCGGCTGCCGATTGCCCACAAAGTACGTATACCAAATGCGTATATACGCAATTGTGTACGTACTCCCGCGGCTGGCCACTGAAGCATTTACAGGGCTGCCGACCGATGTGATTGTCGGGTGACCGGGAACGAGACTCTCTAGATCCGATCGGGATAAATATGCTGAAGCAGCCACGTATCAAAGCCCACTACGTTGTAGACGTCGTTGACGGCTCCAAGGTCTTCTTGCTGGCGGAGGGCCGGCACCACATCATCAGCGGGCGGGCGGCCGCCGCCGTGGTGCCACTGTTGGACGGACGGCAGACAATTCCCAACATCATTGCGGCGCTGGGCAACGAAGTCCCGATGATGGAGGCGTTCTCTGCCATTCAGATGTTCCAAGCCGGGGGCCACCTGGCAGAAGGGCGACCCGAGCTGGACGACGAGGTGTTGGCCTACTGGGATATGCAGGACGTCAACCCGGCCGCTGCGGTGGCCGCGCTGACCGAGTCGACGGTGAGCGTTCTCGCCCTCGGTGGGGTAGAGGCAGCGCCTATCGTGGCCGCCCTCACCGCGGCCGGACTCCAGGTGCGCCAGGTGGATGTTGCCGAAGCCGCAGATCTGACCGATGGGTTAACGGTGGTGCTCACTGATGACTACCTGCATCCAGATCTCACCATCCTCAATGACGCCTACCTCGCCTCCGGGCAGCGCTGGCTGCTGGGTAAACCGGCCGGCCGACAACTGTGGCTCGGCCCGCTGATCACCCCGGGAGTATCGGGTTGTTGGTCGTGTCTGGAGCAACGTCTGGCCGGAAACCGCCAGGTGGAGCGGTATGTCGTCGTGAAACACGGTGGTACCTCACCGGTGCATCCGCACAAGGGAACCAACCCCGCTTCGGCGCAGATCTTTGCCGGCCTGCTCGGCACCGAAGTGCTCCGCACACTGACCAGCGGCGGGCCGGCCCGGCTGAACGCTCAACTGGTCAGCATCGACACAAAAACGCTGGATATGGAAGACCATGTCCTGATCCGACAGCCGCAATGTCACAGTTGCGGCGATCCGAGCATGATCACACAGCGGTCGGGCAAGATCGCCTTGAGTTCCCGGCTGGCGCTCCACACCACCGACGGCGGCCACCGGATTCAGCCACCCCATCTGACGTACGACCGGATGAAAAAGCACATCAGTCCGATTCTGGGTGCCATCACCACCTTGAGCGCTCACGAGGGTGACGACAACGGGATTACCTACAGTTTCACCGCCGGCCACAACTTCGCCATGGTCAACGACAATATCGACCTGTTGCGCCGCAACCTTCGTGGCCAGAGTGGTGGCAAGGGACGCACCGAAATTCAGGCCAAGGTGAGCGCGGTGTGCGAAGCGGTCGAACGGTACAGCGCGGTCTGGCGCGGTGATGAGCCGGTGCGCAAGGCCGCGTACCAGGATCTGGATCCCGAGGTTGCAATCCACCCGGATCAGTTGCTTCGCTTCTCCGGCACCCAGTTCGCCGGCCGATAGGAGTGGAACGCCGAGCCGTCCCACCGAATCCATCTGGTCCCGGAGCCCTTCAAAACCGACCTGACGATGGACTGGTCGACCGCTTGGTCGCTGACCCACGATGCGGAACGGTTGATTCCCTCCGGGCTCGCCTGGTACGGGCACCCGGATCTGGCCAGGCACTTCTACTGCGTCGGCGACTCCAATGGATCAGCCAGTGGAAACACCTTGGAAGAGGCCATCCTGCAGGGTTTCTGCGAACTCACCGAGCGTGATGCGGTGGCAATCTGGTGGTACAACCGGATCCCACGACGTGCCTTTGACCTCGATTCGCTGAACGACCCGTACACCAAGACTTTGGAGAAGTTCTACGACGAGATGGACC
>JBBSRY010000638.1:0-2117 GCA_038242595.1 Mycobacteriales bacterium | reverse complement strand
CGGCGCGCCGGCCGGCAACCGTTTCTGATGGACCTTCGGACCGGCAAGCCCTTTGGGAAACCGATGCAGCATGCAGGGCCGCTCGCGCAGCGCATTGACGATGCCGTCGCCGACGCTCAAGTAGTAGTTGGCCAGATCGAGTTTGGTGTGACCGGCCTCGGGGAAGTAGATCCGATCCGGACTGGAAAGCCGAACCGAGCGTTCCCCGACCTGCAACTCAATCGCTGCTGACTGTCCGCTGCTCGCCATGCGCCTCAATTTAACCGACCGATGGGTGATCGGGCAGGATCGGCATGCTGACTCCGGGGTCGCGTCCCAACAGAACGCCTCTGGTCACCGCGGCGGTACCGAATTTGTCCCGCACCCGATCCAAGGCGATGTCCAATGCCACCGTCGGGAGCTCGTCAAATGGTAATTCGAGCTGGTCGGCAAGGGATGAGTCATCCAAGTTGGTGACAGCAATTCCGACCATGGTGATGCCGCGTTCGCGAACCAACGGCATTGCGGTGGCCAAGAGCGTTCGCGCTGCGGTGAGAATCGGTTGGGTCTGGGCGGTGGATCGGGGCAGCGTATGAGACCGGGTAATGCGGCTGAGGTCCTCAAAACGTAGCCGCAGCACCAGGGTTCGTCCCTTGCGCTCACTGGACCGCATTCGTCGAGTTACTCGATCCACCAAACCGACCAAAGCGATGTCCACCTCCGCCGGGGTCTTCACCGACCAACCGAGTGCGCGCTGCGCGCCGATGGATCGACGTCTTTTGCCGGTCTGCACTCGTCGCGGATCCCGATTGTTGGCCAGCGCTATCAGTTGTCGCCCCGACGCCTGACCCAGCATCGACACCAGGGTCGCCTCGTCCAGTTCGGCCACCTGCGCCACCGTGCGAATACCAAGGGCGTGCAGTTTGGCCGAGGTTATTTTTCCGACGCCCCAGAGGCGCTCCACGGCCAGCGGATGCAAGAACGCCAATTCCTGATCAGGCGGGACCACCAGCAACCCGTCCGGTTTGGCAACACCACTGGCCACTTTGGCCAGGAATTTGGTTCTGGCCACACCGACGGTGATGTTCAGCCCCACCTGCTCGCGAACCCGGCGGCGCAGGTCGATGGCGATCACCTCAGGGGTCCCGGCGACCCGTAACAATCCACTGACATCGATGAAAGCCTCGTCGATGGAGATACCTTCAACAATCGGCGAGGTATCACGGAAAACCTTGAATACCGCTTGTGATGCCTCGGAGTAGGCAGAAAACCGTGGCGGCACGAAAACAGCCCGCGGGCAGACATTGCGTGCCTGATAGCCGCTCATCGCCGTTCGGACACCGCAGACCTTGGCTTCGTAGCTCGCCGCCAGCACCACGCCCATGCCAACGATCACCGGACGTCCGCGCAGGCTGGGATCATCGCGCTGCTCGACAGAGGCGAAAAAAGCGTCGAGATCCGCATGCAGGATGCTGGCCGTAGTGGACACGAACAAATGTTCGCATGAGGGTCCGACACTGGGCTTCTGACGTCGCTGGATCAACCACTCGTGGTCAGGCGTTGACCAACCGGGCTGGAAGATCGAGGAAATAGCCGAACCGTTGGGTAGATCGGTCAAGGGATAGGACTTCGCGTTTGAGTAACGGGCGAAACGGGATCGGGGTGACAAGAACCTGTGCCGGTGTGGTCTTTCGCCGCCAAGTTCCCACCACCTGTCCGCCGGAAACGATGAGCGGTAGGAAGATTCCGTTATTGCCTGGCACGATCAATGGTGCGTGTTCGGCGGTTACGGCAAGTGATCGATCCTGGTATCCGAGCAGGTACTCATCGAAGCCGGGCAGCAGGTGAACCTCGGTGCTCGGTTTGTCCGTGGCCGCAATGGATTCCAGAGCGGAGGTTGCGATCCAGTAGGAGATTGCGCCCATCGTCAGTTCGGTCAATTCCTCCCTGGCGAGTTCAAGTCCGCGGGTGGCCTGCGCCACCGTGACCTTCGACCACCAGATCAGGTCCTTCAGGGTGGCAGGCCCGTGACCAATGAAATAACGCGACACCAATTGTCGCAACGCTTCATCCTGGCCGTGTTCCTCCTGTTGCGGCGCCCATTCGTCCAGCAGCACCAGAGCTTGTTGAGTGCCGCG
>JBBSRY010000637.1:0-2135 GCA_038242595.1 Mycobacteriales bacterium | reverse complement strand
TGGCCTCGGTGAAGGCCAAGCACCCCGGGATGCAAATCGCCGTGGGTGGCTGTCTGGCGCAAAAGGACCGCAGCGAGATTCAACGCCGCGCACCCTGGGTGGACGTGGTCTTCGGAACCCATAACGTCGGTTCGCTGCCCACGCTTCTGGAACGATCCCGCCATAACCAGGAGGCTCAGATGGAGATCCTGGACGCGCTGGAGGTCTTCCCATCATCCCTACCGGCTCGGCGGGAATCGGCGTATGCGGGGTGGGTGTCTATCTCGGTCGGCTGCAACAACACCTGCACCTTCTGCATCGTGCCCAGTCTGCGCGGGAAAGAAGCCGACCGGCGTCCGGGTGACGTGCTCGCCGAAGTTGAAATGCTGGCCTCCGACGGCGTTCTGGAAGTCACGCTGCTCGGTCAGAATGTGAATTCCTACGGAGTCGAATTCGGCGATCGGGAGGCCTTCGGCAAACTGCTCCGCGCCTGCGGTGCCATTCCCGGTCTGGAACGGGTGCGGTTCACCTCACCGCACCCGAAGGATTTCACTGACGATGTCATCGACGCGATGGCACAGACGAGGAATGTCTGCCCTCAGTTGCATATGCCGCTGCAGTCCGGTTCCGACCGGATCCTGAAAGCGATGCGCCGGTCCTATCGCGGCGAGAAGTATCGAGGCATCATCGATCGGGTGCGTGCTGCCATGCCGCACGCGGCAATCACCACCGATATCATCGTCGGCTTCCCAGGGGAGACCGAAGAAGATTTCCAGCAGACGCTGGAGATGGTCGAATACGCGAAGTTCTCTTCCGCGTTCACTTTTCAGTATTCGGCGCGCCCCGGGACGCCGGCTGCGACGATGCCGGATCAAGTACCGGCAGATGTGGTGAAGGACCGCTATCAGCGGTTGCACGCGGCGGTGGAAAAGGTTGCCCTGCAGGGCAATCGCGACTTGGTCGGATCCGTGGTCGAGGTATTGGTGGCGGCCGGCGAAGGCCGCAAGGACAATTCCAGCGCGCGGCTGACCGGACGCGCCCGTGATGGTCGGCTGGTGCATTTCAATCCCTCCGGTGTGGAGGGGATCCGTCCGGGTGACGTGGTGACCACCGAAGTCACCTACGGCGCGCCCTACCATCTGGTGGCCGATGGTCAGTTGATCAGCCACCGACGGACGGTGGCGGGGGACCGACACGAGGCCGGAATCCGGCCCAAAACGCCAGGAGTCGGTCTGGGCCTGCCATCGTTCGGGAAGCCGGCTCCCCAAGCGACGGCCGTTTCCGCGTGTGGCATCGGCTGACCTGGCCAAACGGGGGCCTCAACTCCGCTGGACCAACAACTGCGCTGGACCAACAACTGCGCTGGACCAACAACTGCGCTGGACCAACAACTGCGCTGGACCAATGACTGCTCGACCGGCGGCGGTGGTCTCGACTGCGCGCGACAGACGGAGGGGCTATTCGGTCAGGAGCAGATTTGCCCGACGACGGCTGGCCAGCACGGTCTGACCGTTGACGCCGTCGCTGCCGCTGGTCGCTCGGACCAATGCGTCCGGTGGCGACCAACCAAAGTGAATGTGCCGTGCCAACAACCGCTGGAGGCGGACATCCTCGGGCGTATCCAGGAACCAGATCTGGTCCAGCACCGATGGCAAATCCGACCAGGGTGATTCGTCCAGCAGTAGATAGTTGCCCTCGGTGATCACATAATGCTGGCTCGGCAGCACCGCGATAGCCCCGGCAATGGGTTCTTCGATCTCCCGGCGAAATGTTGGCGCATAGATGATCTCGTCCGGCCGCTGATTTCGGATTCGTCTCATCAGGGCGACATATCCGGCGGCGTCGAAGGTATGGGGCGCACCCTTGACCGGCGCGGTGCCGGCTTCGTCGAGAACCTGTTGCGCCAGATGGAATCCATCCATCGGTACCTCGGCGGCATCAGATCCGATCGCGGCGACCATTGCCCGCACAAGCGTTGACTTACCGCCGCCGGGCGCGCCCACGATACCGATGATGATCCGCGAAGAGTCGAGCCGGGGGGGCGCCCGGCGGGGCGGGGGCCCCACCCCCGGGGGGGGCGGTTACGGCGGGGGGGGGGTCGCCCAGGGCGGACAGGACGGACGAGGGTTTTGTAAGGGGCGCGGGGGGGCCGGCCA
>JBBSRY010000636.1:0-2136 GCA_038242595.1 Mycobacteriales bacterium | reverse complement strand
TGCGAGTGATGGCTGCCTCGGCGGCCACGGTGGGGGACCAGAACATCGCACCCCACGGATCCGGATTCGGGATGTGCCAGCCGATATTGCGATCGGAGTCGACCAAACCGTCATTGGCGGCGTACCAGTGCGGGCGTTCCCAACCGCTGGCCTCCAAGAAAAGTCCACCCAGTTCCTGTTCCCGCGGGTAGAACGGGGAGGTGCGCAGCGGCCGGGAATGCTCCATCGGTTGCAGCGGGTGCAGGATGTCGTAGACCTCGACGAAGTTCTGGCAGTCCTTGGCCAGTACATACGCCGGGGCGAGCTGATGCCGCTCGAATCGGTTGATATCGCAGGCGTGCAGGTCGAATGTGCTGCTGTTGCCGTCGATCAGCCATTCGGCCATCGCTTTACCGACACCGGCGGAGTGGGTGACCCAGACCGCTTCGGCAACCCAGAAACCCTCGACATCGGGGGACGGGCCGAGCAGCGGCAGGTTGTCGGTGGTGAAGGAGAAGACGCCGTTGATGGCCTCGGCCATCCCGATACCGGCGGTGGCCGGGAGTAGTTCGGCCGTTTCGTTAATCGGAAACTCGAAATCCGCTGCGGTGAAAGCCAAAACGCTGGGCATCACCGCCCCGCCCCAGGGCAGTAGGTCCTCGGCTTCCAGTGGCATCGGGCGGTGGCGGTAGGAACCAATGGCGATCCCTTCGAAATTCTCCCGGTAGTACAGATCGGCGTCCTGGTGGCGCAGCACCGGTCGGGTGGCCTCCTGGGTATGACCGGCCAACGCCGGCAGCGGCTGTGTCCAGGCCAGTTGATGGGCCAGCGGGGTCAGCGGCAAAATCATACCGACCATCTTGGCGATCTTCGGGCCCCAGATCCCGGCGCAGCAGAGCACGATCTCGGCGGGTAAGAACCCGCCGGATGTTTCCACTCCGGTGACCTTGCCGTCCACCACGGTGACGTCCAGAACCTCGGTGTCATCCATGATGGTGACACCGCGTTCGCGGCAGCGTTCCACCTGGGCGGCAACGGCATCGACGGCTTTGGCGATGCCGTCGGTCGGGACGAAGAGCCCGCCGAGCACCTTCTCCGGGTTCAGCAGGTCCCACTTGCGCACCGATTCTTCGGCCGAGAGCAGTTCGGCGTCTGGGATACCCCAGGCCTGGGCGTAGCCGAAGCGGCGGTTCAACTCGGCAAGTCGCTGCGGGGTGGTCGCGATCTCCAGCCCGCCCACCGGGAGGTAGCACGGCTTGCCCTCCCAGATGAGATCGGTGAACTTCTCCACCGTGTAGCGGGCCAGTTCGCTCATTACCTTGGTGCCGTTGGTCTGAAAGACGACACCGGGGGCATGGGAGGTTGATCCGCCGGCCGCCGGGAGGGTGCCGGCGTCAACAAGAGTGACGTTCGTCCAGCCACGCTCGGACAGTTCGTCGGCGACGCAGGCCCCGACGATGCCGCCGCCGATGATGACAACTTGTGGTCCGGCCATGGTTCCTCCGAGGGGACGATTTGCTTCGTTTCGCTATACGCAACACGATGCATCCTATGCAACAGTCTGCTCGCATGCCTGAGTGCTGTCAAGCAGTTGATGACCATTGTTACCAGGTGATACGGGCCGGATCCGGCGACCGAATACGGCTGAAAGTCGTTGTGATAAAAAAACAACCCGGTGCTCCGCGAATTACCAGCGGAGCACCGGATCGGGTGCTTTTGTGGTTACTTACCCAACCAGGCGTCAACCTTGTCCGGATTCGCCTCTACCCACTTCTGGGCGGCGGCTGCCGGGTCCATGCCTTCTTCGATGTCCAGGGCTACCTGATTCTGATCATCGTTGGTCCAGTTGAAGTTCTGCACCAAGGCGTATCCCGGTGAACCGGATTCGGCAAAGGTGGTGGAAGCGATCTTGTCCAGCTGATCGGCCGGGTAGTCGCAAGCAACAGCCTGCAGATCGGTGTCACAGCCTTCGGTGTATTCCGGCAGCGCCACGCGCTGCAGGTCAACCTCGGAGAGGAACCACTGCGGTGAGTAGAAGTAGCCGAGCATCGGGGTTTTGTTGGCCTCAGCGGCGCGGAAGCCCTCGATCAGGGCTGCCTCGGAACCGGAGTAGACAACCTTGAAATTGAGGTCGAGATTGGCCACCAGCGCTGCGTC
>JBBSRY010000635.1:0-2137 GCA_038242595.1 Mycobacteriales bacterium | reverse complement strand
TGTCCAAATATCCGGACAAACTTGCTGCTGCTTCCTGGGACTCGGTGATCTTCGATCTCGGCCGGGATTCGCTGGTCCGGATTCCGACCCTGGAACCGACCAGAGGAACAAAGGCCCACGTCGGTGCCTTGTTGGATAGTTCCGATGACGCCCTGGATCTAGTGGAGACGCTCACCAGGAAGTAATGACCACCGATAACAAGTCAGGCGTTGGCCGATGCCGATGCACGCCGCTGTCGGAGTGTCTCGGTAAGGTCAAATCAGGCACCACATAAGCGGCATCAGAGGGCGGAGCTCAGTTATGGCACAGGAACAAACCACTCGGCAGGGTGGCGGCGGGGACGACGAGGAATCTGCCGCGGTTGATGCTGCCGGTCAAGAGCGACGCGAGAAACTCGCGACCGAAACCGACGACATCCTTGATGAAATCGACGATGTGCTGGAAACCAACGCCGAGGATTTTGTTCGGGCCTACGTGCAAAAGGGTGGCCAGTGACATCCTCGTGGCCGGCTTCGGCCGTCCCAGCGGCGTATCTCACGCCTGGTATCGGGTCTTTCAGCGAATTCCTGGCCCTTGCCGAACCTCAGTTGCTCCCCGGTCATGGTCGGCGCGCTGAGATGGCCGGCCCTTCGGTGACCAATGGAGCGGTTCATGGCACCACCATTGTGGCGCTGACCTACGCCGATGGTGTTGTCATCGCCGGCGATCGGCGGGCCACCATGGGTTCGATGATCGCCCAGCGCGATATCGAGAAAGTCTTTGTCGCAGACCGGTTATCGGCCATCGGCATCGCCGGCACCGCCGGACTGGCCATCGAGATGGTGCGCTTGTTCCAACTCGAATTGGAACACTACGAAAAAATCGAGGGCGTTCCGCTGTCGATGGAAGGCAAGGCCAACCGGCTGGCCACCATGATTCGCGGCAATCTGGCTGCCGCGATGCAAGGGCTGGCGGTGGTGCCCCTGTTCGTCGGTTTTGACGCCGACCGAGCCGCTGCGGCGCTGGCGCACCCGGAGACCGCTACCCACCCGGGACGGATCTTTTCCTACGACGTGGTAGGCGGCAAGTACGAGGAATACGAGTACCACGCGGTCGGCTCCGGTTCAGTTTTCGCGCGCTCGGCGCTGAAAAAACGGCATCGCCCCGATGCCGATCGTGAATCCGCGATCAAGGCAGCCATCGAGGCCTTGTATGACGCTGCCGATGATGACTCCGCAACTGGTGGGCCGGACGTGACCCGCAAGATCTATCCGATCGTCATCACCACCACCGCCGTCGGTGCCAGCAAACTCGCAGCAAATGAGGTCGCCGGAATTGCCGAGGACGTGGTGGCGGGCAGACACATCAACCCCGGCGGCTGAGTGCTCACGCACCGAGCTGATCTGCCGGATCTGATCTGCCACATCTGATTAGTTGAATTCTGATTCGCCCTAGAAGAAAGAGCACCCATCACCGTGTCGATGCCGATTTATGCCTCACCCGAGCAGTTCATGCGGGACAGGTCGGACTACGCCCGCAAGGGCATCGCCCGCGGTCGCAGTGTGGTCGTCACCACTTTTGCCGGTGGGGTGCTGTTTGTTGCCGAGAATCATTCGCCGAGCCTGCACAAGGTGAGCGAGATCTACGACCGACTCGGCTTTGCCGCCGCCGGCAGGTACAACGAGTACGAAAATCTCCGCACCGCCGGTATTCGGCTGGCTGATGTTCGCGGGTACTCCTACGACCGGCAGGACGTTACCGGGCGTTGGCTGGCCAATGCCTACGCCCAAACCCTGGGTTCGATTTTCTCCGAACACCCCAAACCGTATGAGGTGGGGCTGTGCGTGGCCGAGGTGGGCGTCCTGGGCGCCGCTGACCAGCTCTACCTGATCGCCTACGACGGATCCATTGCCGATGAGACAACCTATGTCGTGATGGGCGGCACCATTGATCCGGTGGTCGCCTCCCTCAAGGAAAGCTTCATCCTCGGCTGGGATCTGGAAACAGCACTGCGGGCTGCGGTCACCGCGCTGGGCGCGGGCGGCGAGGGTGCGCCGCGTGAACTGACTGCGGCGCAATTGGAGGTGGCCATCCTGGATCGTCACCGCCGGGGCCGAACATTTCGCCGGGTGGTCGGTGCCGAATTGGACACCCTGCT
>JBBSRY010000634.1:0-2138 GCA_038242595.1 Mycobacteriales bacterium | reverse complement strand
GGTCCACCCGAACCGGTGCGCCGACCGTCCCGCACGCCGCCAGGTAGGCACTTCTGATCCCGGAACGCTGCGGATCACCCTCAGCCGAGCGCCACCGCTGCACCAGCTCGCCGAACCTGTTCAAAATCCCGACCGCCAGCATCTCCCGATCCAGCGTCACCGCCCCGGCCAGCTCCAATGACGTCGCGTCCGCCCGCGGCAACTCCTCGGTGCGTAAAGAGACGTTCAGTCCCACCCCGACGATCAGCGCATCCCCGGCCAGCTCGGCTAAAATCCCCGCACATTTGGCTTCGCCGACCAACATGTCATTGGGCCACTTCAGCTGCGCCTCGACCCCGGCCACCTCCCGACAGGCGTGCACCACTGCCAGTCCGAGAATTGCCCCGATCCACCCCCGACGGGGCAGCCGAACCTGCGGTACGCGCAACAGAATGGACATCGTCAAACCCGATCCGGCCGGCGCCGTCCAGGTTCTTCCGAGTCGCCCCTTCCCATTGATCTGCTCCTGCGCGATCAACACACTCCCATCCGGCGCGCCCTCTGCTGCCGCTGCGGCCAGATCGGAATTCGTCGACCCAGTCTGCAGAACCGTTGCCACCCGCCACGTGTGCGGCTCCAGCAGCGTCTGGATGGCGGCCGCACGGACCGGTGCGCGCGAGTGATGATGCTCACCTTGCGAGACAATCATCTGCACGTACTCCAAACTGCTAACCAGGATTAACTTCCGACATTCGATTTGCGCCGTATAAGACACTTGAGCCGAAGACTAACTGCGAACACGTGAATAGGGGCCAATGGTGACCCAGGTCGGGACAAATGACGTGCCGAGTACTGCCGGGCAGGCAGCGCCGCACACCACCGCCGCCAAACTTGCCGATCTGACCCGCCGGGTTGATGAGGCAGTTCACGCCGGTAGTGCCGCCGCCGTGGAACGACAACACGCCAAAGGCAAAAAAACCGCTCGCGAACGCCTGGAAACGCTGCTCGACGAGGGCTCCTTCGTCGAATTTGATGCCTTCGCCCGGCACCGCAACACCCACTTCGGTTCTGATAAGAACCGCCCCTACGGCGATGGTGTGGTGACCGGTTACGGCACCGTCAACGGTCGTGAAGTAGCGGTGTTCTCCCAGGATGTCACCGTCTTCGGCGGATCCCTCGGTGAGGTATACGGCGAAAAGATCTGCAAGGTACTGAATTTCGCGCTGAAGACCGGCCGCCCGGTGGTCGGTATCAACGAGGGCGGGGGCGCCCGCATCCAAGAGGGTGTGGTCTCCCTGGGCCTTTACGCGGAAATCTTCAAACGCAATGTGCACCTATCCGGGGTGGTGCCACAGATTTCGTTGATCATGGGCGCCGCGGCCGGCGGGCATGTGTACTCCCCCGCACTGACCGATTTCATCGTGATGGTGGACGGCACCTCCCAGATGTTCATCACCGGCCCCGATGTGGTTCGCGCGGTGACCGGCGAGGACGTCACCCTGGAGGAACTCGGCGGCGCCCGGACGCACAACACCCGTTCCGGTGTCGCGCACTACCTGGGCAGTGATGAGGAAGACGCCATCTCCTACGTCCAGGAGTTGCTTTCCTACCTCCCGGACAACAACCTGACCCGGCCGCCCGCCTTACCCGTCGTTGCCGACCTTGGGGTCTGCGATACCGATCTCGCGTTGGACACCCTGATCCCGGATTCGGCCAACGTCCCGTACGACATGCACACGGTCATCCGGACGGTGCTGGATGACGAGGAATTCCTCGAGGTCCAAGAGCTGTTCGCACCGAATATGCTGATCGGCTTCGGTCGCCTCGAAGGCAAACCCGTTGGTGTCGTTGCCAATCAGCCGCTCGCGTTGGCCGGCACCCTGGATATCAACGCATCGGAAAAAGCCGCTCGCTTTGTCCGCACCTGCGATGCATTCAATGTCCCGATCATTACCTTCGTCGATGTCCCCGGCTTTTTGCCCGGTACCGACCAGGAGTGGAACGGCATCATCCGCCGCGGCGCCAAACTCCTATATGCCTACGCCGAGGCGACGGTCCCGCTGATGACCGTGATCACCCGCAAGGCCTTCGGCGGTGCCTATGACGTGATGGGCTCCAAGCACCTGGGCGCCGATATCAACCTGGCCTGGCCGACCGCG
>JBBSRY010000633.1:0-2147 GCA_038242595.1 Mycobacteriales bacterium | reverse complement strand
GGAATGGTCGACGAATCCGCGGTCCGGCGGTACTACAAGGGCAAAGCTGATGTCAGTGGGTTCAATATCGCCGACAAGGTCATCGTGGGTGACGTCCCAGGGGGCCTGGAAGCTCTGCGATGGGCGTTGTCCGTGGGCTTGGCGCATGTGCTCATCGCCGACGCCTTGGCCGACTCGGTACGTACGGTCGCCAAGGTTGCCGGCGCCGGTCGCGGGGCGGGCAACCATTACGCACTGGCCAGCCAGTTGGGCATGCCGCCCTGGAAGGTGGAACGGGCCCAGGGACAGATCAGGGGATGGACACCGGCCGGTCTGGCCAAAGCTGTGGGTGTGACGGCGCGGCTCAATGGTCAGGTGAAGGGTGAGGCAGCCGATCCGGACTACGCGCTGGAGAAGGCAATCATGGATATCGGTCGGGCCCGCCGGATGAAGTAACCCACCGGCTGAAGTGACGCACCGAATGAAGTGACGCACCGAATGAAGTGACGCACCGAATGAGGTAACCGGTCCCGTCACCGCGCGTCCGGTCCGGCACGCGCAACAACGGCGATACCCGTTGGGGTATCGCCGTTGCCGACAGATATGAGTACAACCGCGCGAGCGGCCGCAGAAATTACAGAGCGTTGACGCGCAGGGCCATCGCGGACTTGCGGTTGGCAGCCTGGTTGGCGTGAATGACGCCCTTCGAGACAGCCTTGTCCAGATTGCGAGCAGCGGTGACCAGCTCCTGCTGGGCCAGGTCCTTGTCGCCGGCTTCAGCGGCAGTGCGGAAACGGCGGACAGCAGTCTTCAGTGCCGACTTGACCGACTTGTTGCGCAGGCGCGCCTTCTCGTTGGTCTTGTTGCGCTTGATCTGGGACTTGATGTTTGCCACGCGGGATTGCCTTCATTTCTTTAAGAGGTGTATTCGCTCATGCTGGACTGCTTATTGACATATCGTCACTGTGGTTGCCAACACGAACCCTGCGATCGGGAAACACGACCACACTATCAGCTCACGCTTGATTGCCAGCCTGATCGAACCCGGACTGGTCAGCCCAACCGGCCGGCACACACGAAGGATCAGACTAGCAGCAAGCCGGGGTTGACCTCAAATTCATCCGTGGTCACTTACCGCTCAGCATGTCAGATCGTTTGGGTCCGGTTTCCCACCCGAGGTCAGCGCGGCCACCGCCCAGGCCACCACGGACGCCGACCGCGGCAGGTTCTCGTGAACCGCCGTCGTGGAGGGGCATTGTTCGTTCACCACGACCGAGATCACCTGCTCGCTGTTGCTCTCCTCGGTGGCGCCGACAGGTATTTGCGACCGCCACGGAGTGACAATGCGATCGGTGGACAGTACGGCGACGGCGTAGTGCACCGATGGCTCCAGATCGCCCCCAGCCGCGAGTTCGGCCAGCAGCGCTGAGTTGCTCTGCTGGTCAAAGCATGCTGGGCAGGCACCGTCGGGCAGTAAACCGATCAACGCCGAGGTGGTGCCGTGAAAGGACGGGGCCAGCAGCACGGCAGTGCGTACTGATGAGGCCAGCCCGTTCAACCTCATTGCGGTCCGCAACACCAGCCCGCCTTGACTGAAACCCACCGCATCCACCGCAGCTGCGCCGGTGACCGCCAGGACCCGCTTGGTGAAGGTCGCGACATCGGCCGCTGACTCCTTGATCGGGCCGGTACCGAACAGTCCGTAGTTTTGCCCGTACACGCAAAATCCGTCGGCGAGCAGAGCGGGCACCAGGACCGAGAAATCAGTCCGAATATTGGAAAATGTTCCGTGTAGCAACAGCACCGGCCGATGGACCGAACGGCAATCGGACTGGTTCATTCCGGTGATCGGCGCCGCCGGCAATGCGGTAACGGCCGAAGTCGTTGTTGTTCCCGTTGATGTCGCGGTGCTGGCCGACGCTGTGGATGTCCCGGCGGTGGCCGCCGTTGTGGATGTCCCGGTAGATGTCCCGGTGGTGGTCCTGGTGGATGTCACGCTTGATGTCCCGGTAGAGACAATTGACAGGCTCGGTGACGGCAGGGCGGCGCCGCCGGAAAAATGATTCGACGAACATCCGGCCAGCGCCAGCGCCAGCACCAGCACCAGCACCTGCGCAGCCATGACCGCCAACACCCGACTCGCGCAGCGGCTTCCTGATAGAAACTTC
>JBBSRY010000632.1:0-2147 GCA_038242595.1 Mycobacteriales bacterium | reverse complement strand
CCGACCCACCGGCATCCAGGGTGGTCGCACCATCCGCTCGCAATGCGGTCCCGCTGACCACCCCCCCGGTGCGCAAACTGGCCAAAGAACTCGGTGTGGACCTGCACTCCATCACCGCGGCCAGGGCAGACGGCGTGATCAGCCGGCAGGAGGTCCAGGCAGCATATGAAAATGCCGCTGCCGGCGACGACAGCCCCGGATCGGAATCGATGACGTCGATGGTCGAGGGGGAGACCAGACGGGTGCCGGTGAAGGGTGTTCGGAAGGCAACGGTCGCCGCGATGGTGGGCAGCGCCTTCACCGCCCCGCACGTCACCGAGTTCCTCACCATCGATGTCACCGCGATGATGGAACTGCGCGATCGCCTGCGGAAACGTCGCGATTTCGCCGACGTCAAACTCAGCCCACTGGTCTTTGCCGCCAGAGCCGTTTGCTTGGCCGTTGCACGCACCCCCGATGTCAACGCCTCCTGGGACCAGGCAAATCAGGAGATCGTTTATCACCTGCCAGTGCATCTGGGTATTGCGGCCGCCACCCCACGGGGCCTGATGGTGCCGAATATCAAGTACGCCAACACCTTTGGCCTCAAGCAGTTGGCGCTGGAGTTGGCTGCGCTGACCGAGACCGCCCGGGCCGGCAAGACCAGCCCCGCGCAGATGGCCGGCGGCTCCTTCACCATTACCAATGTCGGTGTCTTCGGCGTCGACACGGGTACGCCCATCATCAACCCTGGTGAGTCCGCGATCCTGTGCCTTGGTTCGATCAAGGATGCGCCATGGGTGGTGGACGGGCAGTTGGCCGTCCGCAAGGTTTGTCAGCTGTCGCTGTCCTTTGATCACCGGGTTGTCGACGGCGAGCAGGGGTCCCGATTCCTGGCCGATGTCGGAGAGTTGATGTCGGATCCGGCAATGGCCCTGGCCTGGTAGGCGAGATCGGATCGGCTTGCGGCTGATAGTTTGAGCTGCGTCAATGGCGAAAGCTGTCTCCAGGTATTCATCAAGTAGTAGGGAACTCAATGCGTCTGCTCGTCACCGGTGGGGCCGGCTTCATCGGCTCGAACTTCGTTCAGCATGCTGTCAGGGAACGCCCTGACGTTGAAGTCACCGTGCTGGACGCGATGACCTATGCCAGTAATCTCGGTTCGTTGACCGAGGTGCGCGACGCCATCAAGGTGGTCGAAGGTGATGTGGCCAACTCTGAGTTGGTGGACTCGCTGGTGGCCGAGTCGGATGCGGTGATTCATTTCGCCGCCGAGTCGCACAACGACAATTCGCTCAACGACCCGTGGCCATTCCTGCACACCAACATCATCGGCACGTACTCGTTGCTGCAGGCCGTGCGCAAGCACGAGGTCCGCTACCACCACATCTCCACTGATGAGGTGTACGGCGATCTGGAGTTGGACGATCCGAACCGGTTCAACGAGGACACCCCGTACAACCCTTCGAGTCCTTATTCATCCACCAAAGCGGCGTCTGACCTGCTGGTCCGGGCCTGGGCGCGTTCGTTCGGGGTTCAGGCGACACTGTCGAACTGCTCCAATAACTACGGACCCCGTCAGCATGTGGAAAAGTTCATCCCGCGGCAGATCACCAACGTGATCGATGGTGTCCGGCCGAAGTTGTACGGCAATGGCCTCAACGTCCGGGACTGGATCCACGTGGAGGACCACAACAGTGCGGTCTGGGCCATCCTCGACGGTGGGCGGATCGGGCAGACCTATCTGATCGGTGCCGATGGTGAACAGAACAATCTGGAGGTCGTCGGGTTGATCCTGGAGCAGTTCGGCAAGGCTGCTGACGACTTCGATCTGGTGTCGGACCGCCCTGGCCACGATCTGCGGTACGCGATCGATTCCACCCTGCTGCGCGAAGAGCTCGGGTGGGCTCCGAAATTTACTAATTTCAAGGACGGACTGGCCGACACCGTGCAGTGGTACCGCACGAACGAAGCCTGGTGGCGGGAGCAGAAGGCGGCGACCGAGAGGGTGTATGCGGCGCAAGCCCGGTAAGTCGACAGGCAGTACCACGAAGGGGTTGGGTCGTCAGACCTGACCCCTTTGGCATGTCCGAACCCGTCGACAAATTTCAGCCTATGGGGCGACTGCTGATTGACCAGGCCAAACCGGGGTTTCGCCCCCATATTTG
>JBBSRY010000631.1:0-2157 GCA_038242595.1 Mycobacteriales bacterium | reverse complement strand
GTTGGGGTGGCACACCCAGGCGTTTGTTGACGTCACTTTCCGCAGCAACGTCACACCCTCCCGGATGAAGGAGGTGCTCACTCCCATTCCGGAAGTGGTTGCTGCCTATACCGTCTCGGGGAGCTCGGATCTGGTGGTGCATATTCGGGCTTCGAGTATGGAGCATTTTGAGAAGGCGCTGGAACGGCTGCGCGCGCTGGACGCCGTTGGCCGCACCGAATCCACCATCGTGCTTTCCACCCTGATCGATCGACCGGCACCGGTGGACCACCCCAAAACCTGACGACCAATCACCCGGTGCCGAACACCGCTGATGCAATCTCAGGCCCGCGAACGCGTCGCGACGCCGCCGATTCCAAAGCACCCCACCGTGATGCATAAACTTCGTTGGCGGCCGGTTCGGCTGCTGTCACGGGTGAGGTGTTTGTGAAGCGCGGCGTTCTATTCGGCTTGGCGGCCTATTTGATCTGGGGCGCGTTTCCGCTCTTTTTCCCGTTGCTTCAACCGGCCTCGGCCGGTGAGATCTTGGCCCACCGAGTGTTCTGGTCGTTCGTTCTGATGGCCTTGGTGCTGGCGGTACTGCGTCAGTGGAAGACCCTGCGAAATCTGTCGTTGCGGGTATGGAGCCAGGTCGGTCTGGCGGCCGTGCTGATCGCCATCAACTGGGGTGTCTATATCTACGCGGTCAACAACGGGCACGTCGTCGAGGCTGCCCTTGGCTACTTCATGAACCCGCTCGTCAGCGTCGCGCTGGGAGTACTGGTGCTGAAGGAAAAGCTGCGACCCCTGCAGTGGATCGCGATCGTGGTGGCGATAGTGGCGGTAGTGATCTTGGCGCTGGAGGCAGGACGGGTGCCCTGGCTCAGTCTGGCGTTGGCATTTTCATTCGGGATGTACGGCTTCATCAAAAAGGTCATCCCCCTGCGGGCCACGCAATCCTTGACCGCAGAAAGTATGGTGCTCAGTCCGCTCGCGGTCGCGTTTTTGATCGTGCTGCAGGTCAATGGAACTTCCACTCTCACGACCGAAGGTCCTTGGCACGTGGCGCTGCTGGTGAGCTGCGGTGTGGTGACGATCGTGCCGCTGGTGGCCTTTGGCGTGGCCGCGCCCCTCCTGCCGCTGTCGACGATGGGATTTCTCCAATACCTCACACCGACGCTGCAATTCCTGTTGGGCGTACTGGTCTTTCGCGAGGACATGCCTGGCACCCGATGGGCCGGCTTCGCGGTGATCTGGCTGGCGCTGGTGATCTACTCCGTTGACGCCGCACGTCAGGGGCGTGGGCGCAAGACCGCAATTGGTTCAGCCGACCGGACCGTGCCGGCCGGAGAAAGCCAGCACCGAGGTGTCGTAGACACCGGGGAAGACCCCCAGCGGTAGCGCAGCCAGACCGTTCGGTGTGGATTGAGACCCCGATGCGCGGCGGGGAAATAGTTGATCTCCACCCGCTACGTCAAGAAGTCCTGGTTTGCCCCTGTTTGACGTGAATTTGCTGTTGCCTGCGGGAGTCTCATCCGGTGGTGGCACTGACTGAGCTAGTTTCGCAGCCCCCGCCGTTGGCGGCGCTCCTGCTTTCGCAACTGTCGTTGCTCCTTCTTCGTTCTGAGCCGGGCGGTGACATCACCGAATATGGTGTACCCGCTGATGGTGATCTCCGGACAGCCCGGCGGCCCGATCTGGCTCAGCCCACCGACGGTGCCAAAGACACCGAAACCCGAGACATGGATGGTGATGTCGGGCGGCACGATGATCTCGACATCACCGAAGATGGCGTAACACCAGATTGTCGTGCTGCGCTCGACAAATCTGGCCTGCCGCAGATCCAGCTGACTGTCACCGAACTGAGCGAACGTGTAGTACTTCGGCGGCACCGTCCATTCACCACTACGGACGATGTCGCTGACGACCGCGAAACTGGTGGTGGCTCCGCCGGCGCTGCCTCCAATTCTGGTGTCCAGCCCGTGAGGCCCGATATGGCTCTGCACCAGAGTCTGACCCGGATTGGCCACCGCGCTGCGGGGATACTGTTGCAGGGCGCCGGACTGCGTCTGGTTCTGGGTTGGTCCACTCGGCGGGGCGATAACCACGGACGGGTCCGGAATCAGGTCGGCAAGCAGTGGTGTCAGATCGGCGTAAATGGTTGCTGCGTAGGCAGCT
>JBBSRY010000630.1:0-2157 GCA_038242595.1 Mycobacteriales bacterium | reverse complement strand
CGTCGTGGTGGCTTCGCAAACTCGTCCGCTGGCGGCGGTGACGTTGGCCGAAGTGCTGGCCACGTCTGATCTGCCCGCTGGTGTGGTCAATATTTTGACCGGGTCTGCGGCGGAGATCATGCCCTGGCTCGCCTCCCATGGCGATGTGAACGCCTTGGACCTCACCGGCGGGACGGCCGAGCAACGAACGTCGTGGGAACAGGCTGCGGCCGGGACGGTGAAACGAGTTTACTACCCGCATGTTTCGACTTTGGACTTTTCGCGGGCCCCTGGTACCGGCCGGATGCGGGCTTTCCTGGAAACGAAGACCGTCTGGCATCCGACCGGAGCGGTCTCGCTGGCCGGCGGTAGCAGCTACTGAAAGCTGACCACCTATGGTCGAGGTATGACGCGGACATTGTTTCAGGGTGGAACCCTCTTTGATGGCAGCGGCTCCGAGCCGGCGACCGGCGATGTGGTCGTCCAGGACGGTCGGATCGTGGACGTTGGCGTCGGACTGGACGGTGATGAATCCATAGACTGCACCGGTCAGTGGGTGTCTCCGGGCTTCTTCGACTGCCACGTGCACGTCACGATGGACGGTATCGACTTGATGAAGCGGCTCACGTCTCCCTTTAGTCTGGCGTTCTATCGGGCGGCAATCAACCTCAAGAAGACCCTGGATGTTGGCATCACTTCCATTCGTGACGCCGCCGGCGCCGACCTTGGGGTCAAGGAAGCCGTCGACAGTGGTCTGATCCCCGGCCCTCGGATGCAGATTGCGATCAGCATGCTTTCCCAGACCGGTGGCCACGGTGATAGCTGGGAAGCGTGCGGGGCCCATGTGCCCCTGTTGGTACCGCACCCCGGGCGGCCCGAGGCGATTGTCGACGGACCGGATGAGTGTCGCAGGAAGGTCCGCGAACTCATCCGAAATGGCGCCGATGTGATCAAGGTCGCGACCTCCGGTGGGGTGCTCTCGGCGCGAGACAATCCACGCCACGCGCACTTTCGTGATGATGAAATTGCCGTCATAGTTCAGGAGGCGAGCGCGGCGGGTATTTTCGTGATGTCCCACGCGCAGGCGACCGATGGCATCAAAGCCGCTATTCGTAACGGCGTCCGCTCCATCGAGCACGGTATCTATCTCGACGATGAAGCAATTGACATGATGCTGAAGGCCGGTACCTGGCTCGTGCCGACACTGCACGCGCCGCGGGCGGTCATCGCTGCAGCCGCAGCAGGTGCGGCGATAGCGCCGGCGGCGGTGGAGAAAGCCAAGATGGTGTCGCAGGCGCACAATGACAGTGTCCGCAGGGCGCACGCTGCCGGCGTCCGAATTGCGATGGGTACCGATTGTGGTGTCGGTCCGCACGGTACCAACCTCGACGAGGTGGGCTACCTCACCGAGTCCGGACTGAGCCCGTTGGAGGCACTGCACACGGCCACTTCCAGTGCGGCGAAACTGCTGGGGGTGAACGCCGACCGCGGCGCCCTGGCGGCCGGCCAACGCGCCGATCTCGTGGTTTTTGACGGTGATCCGCACCATATCGACAACCTCGCTGATCGGGTGCGCGGCGTGTATCTGGATGGCCGGCTGGTTTCCACCGGGCCCTCGACGTATCCGGAATAGGCTCAGCAGAATAATTCCATCCAGTCCGAACGGGTTCCGGTGGCGCGGGTCAGAGCGACAGGATGCGGGAGATCAGGATTGGCGCGAAGTCGGTGCTGACCTGCAGCACGACCGAGCAGTGAGCATCATCCACGGGCGGGTAGCCCAGGTAGCTCCCCCGCAGATCGGCGATCGTCTGACCGCGTCCGGGCCCGGCGGTGTTATCCACCTCGACCGGAACCACCGGAGCCAGGTCCGGGATGATTTCGCCGGTGGCGATAGCGGCCGCCAATGGGTCGTGTAGTGCCGAACTGGGGTGGCCGAAAACCTCGATGTAGAACTTGAAATAGACGCCGAGCATCTCCCCGGCGGCACGGGCGGTCGGCTTAGATGAGTTCAGAAGCTGTTGGCGCGCAGGCTCTTCCAATCGCTGAAGCATGGTCACGTCCAGCGGCACCAGGGTGATCGGCCAGGAAGCGGCAAAGACCAGGGCGGCAGCTTCCGGATCATTGCCGATGTTGGCCTCGGCAACCGGACTGATATTGCCCGGGGCGGTTACCGCGCCG
>JBBSRY010000629.1:0-2163 GCA_038242595.1 Mycobacteriales bacterium | reverse complement strand
TCCCAGCCCCCCCCGCGGTTAAACCACCCTTTTGTGGGCGCTGTTTGTTTGTGGCGGCCGGGGCGCCCCCACGTGGGGGGGCCCCCCCCGGCAGCAGGAAGCTAGCCAAGCACCTCCGGCAGTGCCGGCGGTTCCTGGCCCAGGACATGTTCGGCCAGGAATGCGAGATTGACCTCGTACCAAACCTTTGCGTGCTGCGGCGTCAGCACCCAGTGATTCTCGTTGGGGAAGTACAGCAGGCGATGTGGTGTCTTGCCATTCTCATCGGCAGCCAGTCCCGACTTGGAGATCAGTTCGTACCAGAGCCGCAGGCCTTCGCCGATCGGCACCCGGTAGTCCTTGTCCCCATGGATGACCAGCATGGGGGTGACGATCTTCTCCACGAAATTATGCGGCGAATTGGCCGCACTCATCTCCGGCGACATCTCGCGCGCCCAGTACCACCCGGCATCGGTGGTGGGTCCGAACTGGTCCAGCGCCCAGAGACTGGCGTGCGTCACAATGGCTTTGAAACGGTTGGTATGTCCGGCGACCCAGTTGGCCATGTAGCCGCCGAAGGAGCCACCCATCGCAGCGGTTCTGGTTTCGTCGATGTCCGCACGAGCCACGACCGCGTCGGTCAGAGCCATCAGATCGGTGTAGGGCTCGCTGCCCCACGCCCCCCAGCCGCGTTGGATGAAATCCTGTCCGTACCCCGTCGACAGCGCGGGGTCCGGCAACAACACCGCATAACCGGCGGCCACCATCAGCCAGGGGTTCCAGCGCCAGGACCAGGCATTCCAGGACGACAGTGGCCCACCGTGGATCCACAGCAACAGCGGAGCCGGCGTATCACTCGAAGCGTTGTCGGGAAGAGCGAGCCACCCGCGGATGGTGGTGCCGTCGGCAAGTTCGGTGTGCACATCGGTCAGCGACCCGGGCAACTTGTTGGTGGCCGCCGGACTGGGCAGCTCGGTGACCTCACCGGCAGCTTCGGTTAATGACACCCGGACTGGGTGTGAGGGGGCGGCATAGGACGTACGAAGCGCGTAAACCGCGGACCCATCGGGGGCAACCTGCAGGTTGGTGTAGGCAGCATCGTCGGTCGTCAGTTGCGTCATCGAATCGCCGGCCAGCTCGAGCCGGAAGATCGGTGACCTGCCGTTGTCATCGGCGTTGATCAGCAATCCCGATCCATCCGGCAACCACGCAATGCCGGCGGGCCATCGATCCCACCCATTCGCGACCTGCCGGATCGAGCCGTCGGCGATGGTCACCAGATGCAGAGTAATTTCTGGTGCCTGCTGCGGAGTGGAGACAGTCTCCCGAAGGACCGCAACACTCTGACCGTCCGGGGAGATCTTGGCGCCGGACCAGCTCGAACTGCCGTCACCGGCAACGATTTGGCTCTCGCCGGATTCTCTGTCGAAGAGTTTCAGGTCCGTCCGCTGGGAACCCTTGGCTTCAAGCACCACCCAGCCGCTGACCACGAACTGCCCATCCGGACTGACGTCGTAGTCGATCTCACGCAATGCCGATCCCGGTTTCGGCGCGAGATCGGTGAAGCGCAAACGCGGCGGTTTCTCGGCGGCGTACTCGGGAAGCTCGGTCAGATCGGCGCACAGCAGGTGTGGCGCCTCGGGCCCGAGATCGGAATCCCAATATCGAATCGGGTACCCGGCGTGCAGGATTGCCGCTACCTTCTTCTCCTTCCGGGCCTTGCGCAATTTCTCATCCGACCCCTCGTCGGTGGCCGAGGGAAGCATCGAACTGCTCACCACCACGAACGGTGATGCGGCCGCGGCGTGCACACTTTCGATCCCACCGGGTGTGGTTCCGATGAGTTCGGCTTCACCGCCGCCGGCGGCCAATCGCCACAGGGCAGGTACCGGATCGTCATCCGCTTTCGCTGTCGGGTCCGGCCGAGCAGCGGTAAAAATCAGGTCTCCGCTGTGGGTGAAAGTGGCGCCAGACTCCCCCTTTGCTCCCCGGGTCACCCGGTGCGCGAGCTTCTCACCGGTCGGATCGATCTCCCAGAGCGCGGTTCGATAGGCGGTTGATTCCGCGTCCAGAGTGGCCACCCCAGTGACGAGGCGTTTGCCATCACGGGACAGCGTGAGCCCGGTCAACCGAGGCAGCGCAATATAGGCATCCAGGTCATGGAACGGCTTGTCGGACTTGGCT
>JBBSRY010000628.1:0-2165 GCA_038242595.1 Mycobacteriales bacterium | reverse complement strand
TCCGACGCGGCTCGACCCGGTGAAGGAGACCTTGTCCACGCCGTGGTGCTGCACCAGCGCTTCGCCCACCTCGTGGCCGTAACCGGTGAGAACGTTCAGCACGCCATCGGGCAGGAAGTTCGACGCGATTTCAGCCATCCGCAGGATGGTCAGCGGCGCATCCTCGGCTGCTTTGAGCACAATGACGTTCCCGGCTGCCAACGCGGCCGGCACCTTCATACCGGCGATCATCAACGGTGAGTTCCAGGGGAGAATCCCCGCCACCACACCGAGGGCTTCGCGCCGGGTGTACTGAAGTTGATCGGTACCGGCCGGCAGCACGGTGCCCTTGAACTCACCGGCGATGCCGCCGAAGTAGCGGAACAAACTGGCCAGGGTCTGCGATTCCGGACGCGCCTGCGGGCGCAGGGCATTGCCGGTATCCCAAGCGGTCAACTGCGCCAACTCTTCGGCGGCATCCTCCAGCGCATCAGCGATCTGCAGCAGAGCTTTCTGCCGATCCTTGAAATGAAGATCGCGCCATGCCTTCCAGGCCGATCGTGCGGCCTTGACCGCGCGGTCGGCATCGGCATCGCGCGCCCGCGGCACCCGGGCCAATTTCAGGCCCCGGTGTCCCGGACTGAACACATCGGTCCATTCGCCATCGAGGGCATCCACCCATTCCCCGCCGATCAGCATTGGTCGATCCGGCGCACCACCACCGAACGGCAGCGAGATATTGGCCGGAGTCTTGACGGTCTGGGACACGGTGGATCCTTTTCAGTGAGTGAGCGGGGTGAGCGTCTGCATGGTGTTCATGATGCTTACCCGGCGCTGCCGGGCAGGCAGCACCCGGGCACTGCCGAGCTGGCAACACCCGGGTGAAAGCTAGCGGGTTGCGACCTTTGCCGCGTACGCGTCGTCCAGATCCTGGAGCGAGGAACCGCGTGTTTCCTTGTATAGCAAGGTGCCGATCACACTGATCAGACCCATGATGGAAATGTAGACGGCCACCCAGGTCCACTCGTTGTTTGCCCCCAGCAGTGCAACACCGATCAACGGCGCAACCGACCCGGCGAAGACGCTGGTGAGCTGGGCTCCGATGGAAACACCGGTGTAGCGAACACTTGTCGGGAACAGCTCGCTCATGAGTGCGGGCTGGACCGCGTACATCAGACCGTGGATGATCAAACCGATTACGATCGCCAGGATGGTGAGGAAGGTATTGACCTGCTCGCGGCTCTGATCGAAGAGGTTGAATGCGATGTAGGGGTAGGCCATGGTCATCAGGGCGCCGGCAAGATAAATCGGGCGACGACCGATGCGGTCGGCCCAGGCGCCGACGAGCGGAATCCACATCATGTGGATGAAATGACCGATCAGCATGTAGGCCAGAATCGGGATTGTGGCCACACCGATGTTCTTCAAGAACGTGATGGAGAATGTCACCACGATGTAGTAGAGGACATTCTCACCGGCCCGGCAGGCCATCGCGATAGCGATCTGCTTCGGGTAGTGTTTGATGACCTGGAGGATGGCCGACGGCTTGGTGTTGGCCGCGGTAGCTTCGGCTTCCTCACGGGACTTCGTGAAGATCGGCGCGTCTTCCACGGATTTGCGGATGTAGTAGCCGATAAAGACGATGACAGCTGAGAGCCAGAAGGCGATGCGCCAGCCCCAGCTCTCGAAGTCGCCGCTATCCAGGATTGCGTACAGGCTCAACAGGACAATGGTGGCCAGGAAGTTGCCCAGCGGAACGCCGACCTGCGGGAAGCTGGACCAAAATCCGCGCTTGTCGTCGGGTGAGTGTTCGGCGACCAGCAGGACGGCGCCACCCCATTCGCCACCGACAGCGAAGCCCTGAGCGAAGCGCAGCACCACCAGCAGGATCGGGGCCAGCACACCGACCGCGGCATGGGTGGGCAGGCAACCCATCAGGAAGGTTGAGATGCCGACCAGGACAATCGAGAGTTGCAGCAGCTTCTTGCGACCGAATTTGTCGCCGTAATGACCGAACACCAGCCCACCCAGCGGGCGCGCGGCAAAACCGATGGCGTAGGTCGAGAAGGCGTAGATCAAACCGGTTTTGGCGGTCTCGCCGGGGAAGAACACCGCCGGGAAGACCAGGGCGGCAGCGGTGCCGTAGATGAAGAACTCGTACCACTCGACAACGGTGCCGGCCATCG
>JBBSRY010000627.1:0-2165 GCA_038242595.1 Mycobacteriales bacterium | reverse complement strand
CATCGTCTTCTGAGGTACCGACATCGTCTTCTGAGGTACCGACATCGGAAGGTCTGACACCCCAGGCCCGCGCGTTTGTGCCTGCGCCTTTCACCACACCGTCCCCGACACCTCCCGCCAGGATGGGGATAGCGACAAATTCCGCAACCGACACCCCAACGAGCTCCACGACAGACTCGTCGACAGGAACCTCCACCCCAGCAATATCAACAACGACCGGCCCAGGGGCTGACTACGGCCAGGGGTTCGGGGGTGGAGCCGGCTCCGGATCGGGTAATGGGATAGACACCAATACCAATTATCTGGCAGTTACCGGCCCCAATATGGGCCCCACGATAGGGATTGGATTTCTGACCGTCATCGTCGGATTCTTGCTGGTCTTTGCCGGCCAGCGCCCTGGACGACACCGCTATCACGCAAATCTGCCGGCGCACCTAGGTTGATTCATCGGCCGGGTATGAACCCAGGGTTGGACCCGGGTTCATGCCCGTCCGTGCAGAACAAGCTTCTCGATTCCGCTAGGTCATGGAGCAAGCTGCTCGATCAGCGGGCCGCACGAGCGGGGTCGTGCCTACTTCAGTAGTTGTCCGTGCCATTGGGGTCGAAGATGTGCATTGCCGCTTCCTCAGCACTGGCGGCGCCGCCGGAAAATCCCACGTCCTCACCGATCAGTGCCTTCTCGTTGTCCTCATAGCTGCCTTCGCCGGAGTCCACCAGCCGACCGGCTCGCTCACCGCCCAATTCCAAGGCCTCGACCTCGCTGTCGTCCTCATCAGCGGCCAGTTCGTCAACATCAGGCGTCTCCGCGGCCAACAACTCGTCAAGGGACAGCCCGTCGTGCTCTTCGGACTCGGTGGGAATCTTGGTGTTCGGCTCGTAATCTGGGGGTGAGTAGCCTTCATCCCGCGGATCTGCCAAACCGCGGTCGAGTAGCGTATCGCCGGCTGTGAGCTGTTCGGTGTCCGGTTCTCCGCTTCCATCGGCGCGGTTGGTGTCTCCTGCGTCGTCGATTTCAAAACTTTCTTCGCCCATCATTGATCCTCTCGATTCGCAGCGGTCAAGCTGACTGCCGCCCGTCTACAGCTATTCATACTCGCCTCGTTGGATTTCCCACCCCGCGACCATCTCGATCAGGAAATGTTCAGCGCTGCCTTCAAAGTGGGAACCATGAGCGCGGTGGCGATGCCGCGGTGGGAGCGCGTGTCCTTCTCCGCTGCCGGCAGCTCGGCCGAGGTGCGCCCGTCGCCATCGTTGGGCACAAAGATGGGGTCATAGCCAAACCCATTGCTGCCACGAGGTTCTCGAATTACATGTCCACGCCAGTCGCCTCGCACCACGTGCGGCCGGCCATCTGGCAGCGCCAGGGCGAGTACGCAGACAAAACCGGCACCGCGTCGTTCGTCAGGCACGTCGTGGAGTTGGGAAAGAAGCAGTTCATAGTTGGCCACATCCTTGCCGTGTTCTCCGGCCCAACGAGCAGAAAGCACACCCGGCATCCCGTTCAAGGCATCCGTGCAGAAGCCGGAGTCGTCGGCGAGTGAGATTTCACCGGTCTCTCGAGCTGCCTGTATCGCCTTGGCCAACGCATTTTCCTCGAAGGTGGCGCCGGTCTCGGGTTCTTCCGGGTATTCGGGCACATCGGCCAACCCCAAGACCTGCACATGATCGCCGAGAATTCGCTGCAGTTCGGCAAGTTTCTTTCCATTGCGAGTGGCCAGCAAAATTCGGGACATCAGCGGCGACCCTTCGTGCGTTCGGGAAGTGGCTTCGGATAGGGCAACGCCAGCGCCTCTCGTTGCAGCGCTGCCAGGGTGTCGATACCGGCCAAGGCGGAGTCGATCATGGTGTTCAAGGTGGTCCGGGAGAATGTTGCGCCCTCCCCGGTGCCCTGGATCTCGACGATGGTGCCGGCGTCCGTGGCCACCACATTCATATCGACTTCGGCGCGAGAATCCTCCTCGTAGGGCAGATCCAGCCGTACGCGCCCGCCGACGACGCCCACCGATACCGCGGCGATCTGACAGGACAGCGGTTGCGGATCGGCCAACGAGCCGGCTGCTCGTAGCCAGGTAATCGCATCGGCCAGAGCGACATAGGCGCCGGTGACGGCCGCTGTGCGGGTTCCACCATCGGCCTGGAGCACATCGCAGTCGATGGCGATGGTG
>JBBSRY010000626.1:0-2171 GCA_038242595.1 Mycobacteriales bacterium | reverse complement strand
TCGGACTCGAGCCGATGCCGGTCAAGCCAGGGTCGGCCACCGTTGCGGTGCCAGGCTGGGATGTGCAGATTCTGGACCCGGTGGGTGAACCGGTCGGGGCCGATAACGAGGGCGCGATCTGTATCAAATTACCGCTTCCACCCGGTGCGTTGCCAACTCTGTGGGGAGACGACAGTCGTTATGTGGAGTCATATCTGAGTCGCTATGACGGCTACTATCTGACCGGTGATTCCGGCTATCTCGACCAGGATGGCTACCTGTTCGTGATGGGCCGCACCGACGATGTGATCAATGTGGCCGGACACCGACTGTCGACCGGAGCCATCGAGGCCGTGTTGGCTTCACATCCCGCGGTAGCCGAATGCGCCGTGATCGGTGTTGCGGACAAGTTGAAAGGACAACTACCTCGCGGCTTCGTGGTTCTCAAAGCCGGCGTCGAGGTTGACCACAAGGTCCTGCAAACCGAACTGGCGGCCCTGGTGCGCAAAGATATCGGACCGGTAGCGGCTTTTCGAGATGTCTCGGTGATCGAGGGGTTGCCCAAAACCCGTTCCGGCAAGATCCTTCGCAAAACCATGCGCGGGATCGCCGATGGACGCGCGGAGGTGGTGCCATCGACGATCGAGGATGCCACCGTCTTGGATGCATTGCGTCCGATTCTGCGCGGTGACAGCTGATCGGTACCTTGCGAAAATGACATCTGAGAATGACGCCACGAGTCCGGGCGGCGGTGGCCCCACCGTGCTGGGTATTGTGCCGGCCGGCGGGTTTGAGCAACCGGAGCGGAAGCTGCTCACACTGGTCGGTGATTGCCAGAACTGTTTCGGATTGTGCTGTGTGGTACCAGCTTTCGCCAAATCAAGTGATTTCGCGATCAACAAACCGGCAGCGACGCCTTGTCCCAATCTAAAATCTAACTTTGGCTGTTCGATTCATCAACAGTTGCGCCCCAAAGGTTTTCGGGGCTGCATGGTCTTCGACTGTTTTGGAGCCGGTCAGAAACTGTCGCAGGGCACCTTCAGCGGCCAGAGTTGGCGGGGCGACCCAAAGCGGGCGGAGCAGATCTTTGCTGCGTTTCCGCGGATGCGCGATCTTCACGAATTGCTCTGGTACCTGACAGATGCACTGACCCTGTCGACAGATTCGGAACTGGTGAACGCCCAGGAAATGGTAGCGCAACTCATCGAACTGGACCCGGAATCGTTGGAAACGGTTGATACCAAGGGCATATTCGATGTTGTCAACCCCCTACTGCTCAGAGTGAGTGAATCCATCAGGCGCGGGGTCAAGGGCAAGAAGCGCAGTCACCGGGGCGCGGACCTGGTCGGGGCACATCTGAAGGGAGCCAATCTTCGGGGCGCAAATCTGCGCGGGGCGCAGTTGATCGGTGCCGATCTGTCCGGCGCGGACCTGCGATACGCGGATGTGATCGGTGCTGATTTCCGCGATGCCGATCTGTCCGGGGCCAATCTATCGGGCGCGATCTTCCTGATCCAAGCGCAGTTGGAAGCAGCGAAAGGCGATGCGGGCAGCAGAATCTCGGCCAGATTCAGGCGGCCGGCACATTGGGGCTGATTCGCACCGTCCCGTCAACGGGCACCTTGTCGTCAACGCTCGCCTGCCGTCAATGCACGCCGCTCATCAGGGCTTGAATCGGTTTGGTGAATACCGCGACCAACACACCGACCACAATGGCGTTGACGCTGCGGTGGCTTTGACCCCGCCGCTGCCCAGCGCCACCAGGACCAGACCGATGCCGACGCCGAAGAGACCGGCGGGCGTGCTCTGCTCGAGACCGAGACCGCCCTCATTGGCAGAGTGGTACAGGTACGCCAGCATGATGCCCTGCATGCCGTAATAGGAAAATCATTCCCAGGATGGAAGTGGGTGGCTTGACTTTCCCAATCACCCACTCGTAATATTCCAGCCGAACTATTCCAGCTGGAGTATGAGGAGGCGAGAGTCATAGCCGCGAAACAGCCATTGAGTCCGCTCGCATTGGCGATCCTCGGTTTGCTCGATGAGCGACCGATGCACCCCTACGAGATGTACCAACTGCTGCTGGCGCGTAAAGAGGATCGGTTGATGCGGATCCGTGCCGGCTCGCTGTATCACGCTGTCGGCCGGCTGGAAGACGCGAAACTGGTGGTGGCCCATGGGGTCGACCGCGA
>JBBSRY010000625.1:0-2172 GCA_038242595.1 Mycobacteriales bacterium | reverse complement strand
CTCGCCAGGGCCGGCGTATCGGACATCGTGCTGCTCGAGGCCGACGAACTCGCCTGCGGATCTTCCGGAAAGCCATTGGGCGGGGTCCGGGCCCAATTCTCTGATCCGGCGAACATCGAACTTGGTCTTCGAAGCCTGGCTGCCTTCCTGCGTTTCAACGAGGACTTCGGGGTAGACATCGGGATGCAGCAGGTGGGCTACCTGTTCCTCATCCGCAATGACGACGACGTCGACCGGTACCGCTCGAGCATTGACCTGCAGAACTCCCTTTGCGTGAACAGCCGGCTGATTACGCCGTCCCAAGCGGCGGAACTCTCCCCCTACCTTGATCCCAGCACCGTTGTCGCGGCCGCCTGGTCACCGACCGACGGTTTCGCCAGGCCGAACAGCGTCGTCACCACCTACGCGGCCGCCGCAGCCGGTTTGGGTGCAAAGATCAACACCCGATCCCGGGTCGAGCGGATCGAGCGGCTCGACGACGGTCGGGCAGCGGTCCGAGTGAAGAATGGCCGGGTGATCATCACGTCCACCGTCATTTGCGCAGCCGGCGCCTGGTCCCCTCATCTGGGCGCCATGGTCGGAGTCGATTTGCCGATCGAACCGCTACGCCGTCAGATCGCCTTCACCAAGAATCTGCACCCGCGGCCGCCTCGGGTGCCGTTCACCATCGACTTCAGCACCACCGCCTACTTCCACGGAAATGATGACGGAACCGGTCTGCTGATGGGTATCGCCGACCCGGCCCAACCTGTTGGCTTTGACCGCACGGTCAGCACCGACTGGCATGAAGATTTGCGCGCGGCGCTGAGAGCTTTTGCGCCCTCACTTCGCGACGTGGAGCTCACCAATGGATGGGCCGGTCTCTACGAAATGACCCCTGACTGCAACGCACTGATCGGCGAGAAAGATGCCGATGGACTGAGATTCCTTTACGCGGCAGGCTTTTCCGGTCACGGTTTCCTCCAGGGGCCGGCAGTCGGCGAAGTGATCCGCGATCTCTACCTCGGTAACACTCCGGTCATCGACGTTTCCTGCTTCGACGTCGATCGGTTCGCCTTCAACGCCACCCGCACCGAACTCAACATCATCTGAGATTGCCGAAAAACCCACTGCCGACAAACCCACTGCCGATGTTCCCTCTGCCAACAAGCCCACCAGGAAGACTTCCACGATGACGTCGGTGACACCAACGCAACTTCGCGCCCGCTTCGCCGAAGTCCTCTCCGGCCTCTACGGCATTGAAGTTCCCGCCTACACCACCCTGGTGAAGGTTTCCCATGGGGTGAACACCGACGTCGCCGCAACGATGGGACGCGACGCCGAACGGCTCGGCAGTCTCGACCGGGTCACCGCCGAACGACACGGCGCGATCCGGGTCGGTACCCCTACCGAGATGGCTCAGGTTGCCAGAATTTTCGCCGCGATGGGGATGGCGCCCACTGGTTTCTACGATCTGCGCGACGCGTCGTCCAGCGCTGTGCCCGTGGTCTCCACCGCCTTTCGTCCGATCGAGTCCGATGAGTTGGCGCAGAACCCATTTCGGGTTTTTACATCATTGTTGGCGACCGGAGATCGGCGATTCTTCTCCGAGGATCTCTCCCAGCGTCTGCAGACATTTCTGGCCGGCCGAGAGCTATTCGCCCCGCGGTTACTCGCACTGGCAGATCGATGAGCTCTACACCCGGATGTCGCAACGAGGTATTGCAATGATCGACCAGATTCAAGGTCCGCCCCGCTGGGCCGGTCCCGACGTGTTGCTTCGGCAGACATCGTTCCGCGCGATGGCCGAACCTCGGCTGTTCCGATCCGATGACGGAGTCCTCTCGCAGGGGTCGCTGCGAGTGCGATTCGGCGAGGTGGAGGCCAGGGGTATCGCGCTCACCCCAGCGGGCCGCAAATTCTACGACCGAGCGGTCCTGGAAATCGACACCACCACGGACCCAGATGATGCGGCGATCTGGGCCAAACATTTCCCAGCATCAGAAGAGGAATTGTTCAGCCGGGGCCTCGGTGTTTGCACGGTCACCGCCGCCACCGACAGGCAGCGTGATGGTGCAGCTCCCGAAGGATCCGTCGCCGATTTGATCAAGGCGGGTTGGCTTCGCGCCGAACCCGTTGTCTACGAAGATTTTCTACCGCGTTCAGCAGCGGGTATCTTCCAATCCAATCTCT
>JBBSRY010000624.1:0-2177 GCA_038242595.1 Mycobacteriales bacterium | reverse complement strand
GGAGGACGAGTCCATTGCCGAATCAGTCGGTATGACCGGACAAGAGATCAAAAACATGTATCGCTTGCTGGCCATCGCCAAGTACGAAGAGCGCTACGTCATTCCGCCGGCACATTATGAGGACGCTCATAAGCTGGAGAACATCGCCACCGAGTGCTCACTGAACGTCGACGGCGGCCCCGGGATGGGCGGCATGGATGGATCGTTCGGTGCCGACCCCGATATGGGGGCCGATCCGGGTGTGAGCACCACCACCGGCCCTGGCCGACCCGCAGGCGTGCGAATCAACCTGCTCAACTGGGATGGCAAAGGCACCCCCGGTGGGCTCTTCCCGACATCAGGCGAGCCGCCCGGAGCATCGACCAGCACGGGTCAGCGCCCATGACGCCCCGCGTTCCCGCTCTCAGGTATTCCCCGGACGAGCTGACCCGCACCTGGCAATCGGTCTCGATCCTGATGGATTATCCCAGCGATAACCTTTTTACCCAGATCGATCTGTTGGCCGAGGTGGCGGCCTCGTTGCCGGCGAAGCTCGGCAGCGGCCTGCAGTCGACGATCAATCATCTTCGCCAGCAGTCGCTGTGGGAATCCCAGAGCGATTATGTCGACACCTTCGACACCCGCCGGCGCGGCTGCCTGTTCCTGACCTATTTCTCCAATGGCGAGACAAGAAAGCGCGGTTTGGCGCTGCTGCGGATCAAGCAGGTGTACACCAAAGCCGGACTCATTCTCACTGCCGATCAACTTCCAGATCATCTGTGCGTGGTGCTCGAGTTCGCCGCGACGACCGATCAGCTTGCCGGCCTCAAAATTATCCTGGACAACCGTGCAGGTCTTGAGTTGCTGCGTCTGCATCTGGTAGATATCGATTCACCTTGGCGCGGCGCCCTGGAATCACTGTGTGCAACCTTGCCGGCACTCAAGGGCAAGGATCACGAAGCCGTCGAACGGTTGATTGCGCAAGGACCGGAAGACGAGCAGGTCGGACTCAACACCTATGGAATGCCAGATCTGGCACCGATGCCCGGAGGCCCATGATGACTAGCACGCTGAACATCTTTTTGTGGCTCATCTTCCCCTACATCTGTCTGACCATCTTCGTCCTGGGCCACGTCGCGCGATACCGCTATGACAAATTTGGTTGGACGTCCCGGTCGAGCCAGATGTATGAGGACAAGATTCTGCGTTGGGCCAACCCGATGTTCCACTTCGGCATCCTGGCGGTGTTATTGGGTCATGTGATGGGTCTTGGCATCCCCAAATCCTGGACCGACGCCGTCGGCGTCTCAGATGGCCTGTATCACTTCATGGCGATCTCCGTCGGGGCAGTGGCCGGCGTGTTCACGATTGTGGGTCTTGCCGGTCTGCTCTATCGGCGTCGCTTCACCAAGGCCGTGCTGGGGGCCACCACCAAGATGGACAAGCTGATGTATCTGTTGCTGGCGATCGTGATCGTCACTGGTCTGATCAACACCGGCTCCGGCGTCGTCGGGCATTATGACTATCGCGAGGGGGTATCGGTCTGGTTCCGCAGTATCTTTTACTTCAACCCGCAACCGGAACTGATGGCAGGTGCTCCGCTGAACTTCAAGCTCCACGGTTTCCTGGCGATCTCACTATTCGCCCTGTGGCCCTTCACCCGCCTGGTGCATGTGTTCACCGCGCCATTGGGCTATATCTTCCGCCCCTACGTCCTTTACCGCAGCCGGGATGACCACGAAGGATCACGCTCACGTCGGCGCGGTTGGGACAAGGTCGACACGATCCCGCGCCGTCGATAAGAAGGTCGCGGCTGGCGGTCAACAAGCGTTTCGGCCGTCCGTCGAGGCCTGCAACACGATCGGCACCCGGGTCAGTCTGACAGGCGCGACTAGATGTACTGACCACGGACGTTGGTGACAGGTTCGGGCTGGACATGACGAAGACCTCCGAGTGGAGTGGTGCTGTCTAAGGGCACCCTTCCCGACCTCGGAGGTCTTCATGTCCCACGGTAATGCCTCACTGACCCCGACCGGACGGCTGCGCCTGGCACGTTGCGTCGTGGACGACGGTTGGCCGCTGCGGCGGGCCGCTGAGCGTTTCGGTGTCTCGGCGACCACGGCGCAGGGTTGGTCGGGCCGGTACCGCCAGCTGGGGGCGGCGGCGTTGGTGGACCGCTCCAGCCGCCCACGACGGTG
>JBBSRY010000623.1:0-2181 GCA_038242595.1 Mycobacteriales bacterium | reverse complement strand
GGTGGGGACTTGGCCGAGGTGCAGACGATTGGCGTCGATCTTCAGTATCGGCAGCGCGGTATCGGTCGCGCACTCATGAACGAGCTTCTCGCTGCAGCCGGGAAGCTCCCGATCATGCTCGAGGTCAGAACCGATAACCAACCGGCCATCACACTGTACGAGTCATTGGGGTTCGTGCGTATCGCGTTGCGCCGCAATTACTATCAGCCCAGTGGGGCCGATGCTTTCACCATGGAGAAGGCCGCATGATCGCCGAAAGTTCAGCACAGCACCAGAGCAGCACCTCCCACCAGAGCAGCACCGAGAAGGTCACTCTCGGACCTGGGGCCGTCGTTCTGGGAATCGAGTCCAGCTGCGATGAAACCGGCGCCGGTCTGGTCCGACTGACCGAGGACGGCGTCGAACTTCTCGGTCACGAACTTGCCTCATCGCAGGATGAACATGTCCGCTTCGGTGGTGTGGTGCCGGAAATCGCCTCGCGTGCGCACCTGGAAGCGATGACAGCTACGGTTCGGGGCGCTTTCACCAAGTCCGGCCTGGTTTTTCGTGATGTCGACGCCATCGCGGTGACCTCTGGACCGGGACTGGCAGGTGCTCTGTTGGTAGGGGTAGCGGCCGCGAAGGCCTACGCAGCAGCGTGGGATGTGCCGCTCTTCGGAGTCAACCATCTGGCCGGCCACGTCGCCGCCGACACCTTGGAGCACGGTCGGCTGCCCGAAGGCACCCTGGCACTGCTGGTGTCCGGTGGGCACACCCAATTACTGCAGGTGCACGATCTGGCCGGACGGATCACCGAGGTTGGAACGACCATTGACGACGCTGCGGGTGAGGCCTACGACAAGGTGGCGCGGCTGCTCGGACTCGGATACCCGGGGGGCCCGGTGATCGATAAACTTGCCGCCGACGGCGACCCACGGGCGATCAAGTTTCCCCGTGGTCTCACCGGTCCTCGGGATCACCAGTACAACTTTTCCTTCTCGGGTTTGAAAACTGCTGTTGCCCGCTGGGTGGAGCAAGCCCAGCGGGACGGGCGCGAGTTGCCGGTCAGTGATATCTGTGCCTCGTTCCAGGAAGCAGTGGTGGATGTTCTGACGGCCAAGATGGTGCGAGCCGCCACCGATCTGAACCTGGATACCGTCGTGATTGCCGGTGGGGTGGCCGCAAACGGACGGCTTCGGCAGCTGGCTGGCGAGCGATGCGCAGCGGCCGGTCTAAAACTTCGCATCCCGCGTCCGGGCTTGTGCACCGACAACGGCGCCATGATTGCTGCCGTTGGCGCGCATGTTGTGCGAGCCGGCGCAGTCCCCTCTGCCCCCACCCTCTCGGGCGACCCAGGGATGCTCGTTTCGCAGGTCCTTGCTGGTTGAGGCGCGGCAGCAGCCGAATTGAGTGAGGTCAACTGGGGATCAAACTTGAATTCGCGGCTAATTTCAGCTCGACGGACATCCAAATCTGCGCTCCGAAGTGAGGGCATATTTGCGCCCCCCTGTTGAGAACTGGCACTCGCATGACTAGAGTGCTAGTCGAGTGGTGAACATCAGCTCGGAACCCGCGACGACGGGCCGATGCCAGCCGGTCGAGCAGCACCCACAAGACAAGCAAATTCACCTTTAGTCAAACCCCAGAAGGGGGAGGTCACATCGTGGCGAGCGTGAACATCCAGCCGCTCGAGGACAAGATCCTCGTACAGGCCAACCAGGCCGAAACGACCACCGCGTCGGGCATTGTCATCCCGGACACCGCCAAGGAAAAGCCGCAAGAGGGCACCGTCCTCGCTGTTGGTCCCGGCCGTGTTGATGACAACGGCAACCGCGTCCCGGTCGATGTTGCCGAAGGCGACACCGTTATCTACTCCAAGTACGGCGGCACCGAGGTCAAGTACGGCGGGCAGGATTACCTGATCCTGTCGGCACGCGACGTTCTGGCCAAGGTCACCAAGTGATCTGCGGCGGAGTTGTCGGCCAGTTCTGAGCTGGCCGGCTCTCCGCCGATGAGCTACTGACGCCCCGGCGGCCTTGAGAACAAGGTCACCGGGGCGTTACTGCTTCTGTGCAGAGATTCGAACGCCGAAAAAGTTCGACACCTAGATCTTTCAACGTGATCTATCAAGACGAGAAGGAAGCACCGCCCCATGGCGAAGCAGATCAGTTTCGATGTCGAGGCGCGCAAGGCGTTGCAGCG
>JBBSRY010000622.1:0-2190 GCA_038242595.1 Mycobacteriales bacterium | reverse complement strand
CACCGTGACCGCCGCAGCCCACTGGCAGGTGGTCTCAACTGGAGCTACCGTTTCCATCAGCGATGGGCACAGCGGTAGCAGGGTCCATGAATTTAAAACCACCGAACCGATCAGCACCTACATCACCGCGCTCATCGCCGGTCCTTATTTTGTGGTTCGGGACAGTCACGATGGCATCGATCTCGGCTTGTTCTGCCGCGAGTCACTGGCCGAACATCTTGATTCCGAAAGACTTTTCACCGAGACGAAACAGGGATTCGATTTTTTTCACGCCGCATTTGGCGTCCGCTACCCGTTCGGCAAGTACGACCAACTCTTTGTCCCTGAGTTCAATGCCGGCGCGATGGAGAACGCCGGCGCCGTGACCTTCCGCGAGGAGTATGTCTTCCGTTCCCGGGTGACCCGATACTCCTACGAGCGTCGGTGCGAGACCATCCTGCATGAAATGGCGCATATGTGGTTCGGAGATCTGGTCACCATGCGCTGGTGGGATGACCTGTGGCTCAACGAGTCCTTCGCCACCTGGGCTTCGGTGGTGGCCCAGAACGCGGCCACCGAATACGACTCGGCGTGGACCACCTTCGCCAATGTCGAAAAGTCCTGGGCCTACGTCCAGGATCAGCTTCCCTCCACCCACCCGATCGCTGCCGATATGGTCGATCTGGAAGCAGTCGAGGTCAACTTTGACGGCATCACCTACGCCAAGGGCGCCTCTGTTCTCAAACAACTCGCGGCCTATGTCGGTTATGAAGAATTTCTCGCCGGGTTACGCACCTACTTCGCCGAGAACGCTTTTGGTAACGCCACTTTGGCGGATCTTTTGCGAGCGTTGGAGAAGACCTCCGGCCGTGATCTGTCGTCTTGGAGCGCGCAGTGGTTGCAGACCACCGGCCTCAATATCCTGCAGGCCGATTTCACCGTCGGTGCGGACAATGCGTTCACCGAATTTGCCGTACTGCAGTCCGGGGCGCAGCCGGGCGCCGGCGAGCTGCGGTCGCATCGACTGGCCATCGGGATCTATGACGATGACGAGAACGGCAAGCTGGTCCGGACCCACCGGCTGGAAATCGACATCAATGACGAGCGCACCGAGGTGCCGGCTCTGGCCGGAGTGCATCGCGGCAAGGTGGTGCTGGTCAACGATGACGATCTGACCTACTGCGGTATCCGGTTGGATCCGCAATCGCTGGAGACCATTGTGACCAGGGCCGGCGACTTCGCCGAGTCGCTACCGCGCACGTTGATCTGGTCGGCGGCGTGGGAGATGACCCGCAACGCGGAGATGCCGGCTCGCGACTTCCTCACCCTCGCATTGTCCGGAGTGCCGGCCGAGGACCAGATCGGAGTCGTCCAGCGGTTGCTGTCGCAGGTGAATCTTTCTGTTGGTTCCTACGCCGATCCGACCTGGGCAACTCACATCGGTTGGCCCACGGTGGCAGCACGGGTGCTGGAATTGGCCCGCACCGCCGAACCGGGCAGCGATCACCAATTGGCCTACGTGTCCGCTTTGGCGGGGGTCAAATTGGGCGATGCGGAGTTGGATGCGATCACCGGCTGGTGGGATGGCAGCTCTGCGTTGTCGGGTCTGACCGTTGACACCGACCTGTCTTGGACGCTGTTGGGGATCCTGGTCGCCCACGGACGTCAGGGCGCCGAGGCGATTGCCGCCGCGAAGTTGAATGATGCCACCGCTTCCGGTGATAGGCGCGCGATGCAGTGCACCGCACTGCGCCCGGAACTGGAGTCCAAGCAGGAGATCTGGAACCGGTTGATCAACGATGACACCATGGCCAATGCGCTGCAGGATGCGGCGATCGGTGGCTTCTCCCACCCGGCCCAAGGTCAAGTCCTGCAGCACTTCACCGAACTGTTCTTCCCCGCCGTTGCCGATGTCTGGGAGCGTCGCAGTTCCGAGGTCGGGCAGAAGGTGGCGGTAGGGCTCTTCCCACGTTGGTCGATTTCCCCCGACACGGTGCGCACTGCCGTGGCTTGGGAGGGCCGGCAGCACCCTGCTGCGTTGCTGCGTTTGGTCTCCGAGGGCCGCGCCGGCCTGGAGCGGGCGCTGCGGGCCAGGGCCACTGACACCGAATCACAGCCCACCGGCTGAGAAGCACGAGCGGCACCTTCGGGGCCATTTCCAGTGTGGAAATGAGCTGAGAAGGCGCCGCTTGATGTGTCGTGGGGTGAGCT
>JBBSRY010000621.1:0-2197 GCA_038242595.1 Mycobacteriales bacterium | reverse complement strand
GGCGGCTTCCGACGCGGTCTTGGACTGGATCCCGCTGCATGCCACCAAAGACGTCGTCGACCAGCTGCCGCTACCCTTCACCACCGACTCCTTGCGGGGTCGGATCCGGTTAACCAAGCCGAACGGGATCCACTTGCTGATCGAGCCGCTGCTGACCGACCAGGAGCGGGGTTCACACCACCAGCGTGAACTCCAAGACGCCCTCACGTCCCGGCCCCTCAGCAGCTATGAGCCCGGCGCCGTGCTGTTCCGTTCCTACTTCGGTGAAATCGCCGGCTGCAACCCGCTGGCAGTCCATCATGAACTACGTCGGCGCAACACCGGTCACACGCTCTATTGGGCAGTCCGAGACGCCTCCGTCCGGGTGCCCGAGGGCGGGATCCCTGTCATTCAGGAAACTGCGGAGTGGTACCGCTTGTTGCACGATGCCGAGTTCTACCTGGACAACATGCATCAGATGATCTATCACAAGAAGCCGCGGCACCAGATCCAGATCCAGACCTTCCACGGCTATCCGTTCAAGCAGATGGGTCAGTCACACTGGAAGTGGCAGCAGCGGGACAAGAAGCATGTCCAGTCCTATCTGGACCGCGCCAAGGACTGGGACTATCTGGTTTCACCGGCTAGTTACGGAACAGAGCTGCTCTGTGCTGAGTTCGGCTTCGACAACACGGTGCTCGAAATCGGCTATCCCCGTAATGATGTGCTGCAAAACGAGCAGGCGGACGCGGTACGGGCACAGACCCGGGCACGACTGGGAATCCATCGTGACCAGACGGTCATCATGTATGCGCCGACCTTCCGCGACTCCATGGCCGTCAATGACTTCCGAGCTCAGATGGTGGACTTCCTTGATCATCAGCTGCTGGCGGCCGAGTTGGGCGACGATTTCGTGATCTTGGTGCGTGGCCACGCCTTCAACGCAAGGGTCGATGCCCGGGTTGGCACGCACGGCAATACCATCGACGTCACCGACTATCCGTACATCGAGGACCTCTGCCTGGCATCAGATGCCGCGATCTTGGATTACTCCTCGCTCCGGTTCGACTACGCGCTGACCGGTAAGCCGATGATCTTCATGGTGCCCGACCTGGTGGAGTACCAGAGCGAGTCGCGCGGTGCGCTCTTTTCGTACGAGCCAACGGCACCTGGGCCACTCGTCAGCACCACGCTCGAGGTCATCGATGCCGCCGCTGACCTGGACGAAGTTGCGAAGAAGTATGCTTACCAGTACGCGATGTTCAAAGCGACCTATACCAACCTCGACGATGGCCACGCCACCGAACGCTTGGTGGATGCCGTCTTCGGTAAAAAGTAGGGTCTTCACACTCGGTCCGTCCCGATACCGGCTGTCACATCATCGCGACTGTTCGGCCCGCAGTGTGCTGTAGACGCCATCCAGCAGATCGGCCGCGGCATCCCAGGTCCAGGCGGCCAGCAACCCGGGCTGGTCGTAGACGGATCGGTACTTCTCCGGATCGGCGAGCACGAGTTTGACGGCGCGAACATAGTCCTGCACATCCTTCGCGACGAAGACCTCACCCTGCCCGGTCTCGCGTACCTTGTCGGACATCAGCCTGACGTCGCTGACGACAATCGGCAGATGGGCATGGGAGTACTCGAAAAACTTCGTGATCAGGGCGATCTCGTGGTTCGGATAGTGGTGAATGGGGATCACGCCGATATCTGCCGAGGAGAGAAAAGAGGCGACCTCGGTGGCCGGGACATAGGGCACCAGGTGCAGCCGGCTCTGCACCCCGAGCTCGGCGGCCCGCTTGACCAGCGTGGCGACATTGGCCGGGCGGGGTTGGGAGACCACCAGCGCGACATGCGCCTCGGGGAGCTGGGGTAACGCTTCGATCATGACGTCGAGACCACGTTGCACGGAGGCGGTACCGCTGTAGACCAGCAGCGGGACCCCGGGCTCGAGGCCACAGGAGGCTCGGATGCTGCGGCCGGACTTCAGCTCATCGACAGCGATCGCCTCCGGCGCATTGAGGACCACGGTTGGTCGCTTTGTCAGTCCATGCTCCTTGATCAGCAGATCGGCTAGTGGTTCCGAAACAGTGACCACAGCATCGGCATAGCCGGCATATTCACGCTCATGGGCACACTGGGCAAGATGCCAGCGCGGATGCGGATTCCACGGTTTGATGCCCGGCAGGAACTCATGGGCGTCCCAGACCAGCTTCGTGTC
>JBBSRY010000620.1:0-2197 GCA_038242595.1 Mycobacteriales bacterium | reverse complement strand
GCGCCACGGCGGCGGCAAAATCGATGGCGCCAAAAACGATCATTCGCGGCGCCGGGGCAAAGGCAGCCACGAACACCTGTAGACCCTCACCACGACGCTCGCCGTCAGTGCCGTAGGTGAGAATGCAGGTCTTACCCGCTGCCAGAAGTCCACGCACATCATCTCGGATTGCGTCGTCGATTCGAGTAGAACCCAGGCTCCCCTCGGTACCACCGTCGCTCGACCCGCCCGACCCGGCTAACCCGGCTGACGGCCAGACGACCAGATGACGGCCCACCCGGTCCGCAGGTCCGGATATCACGGTGGCCAGGGCTACCGGTTGGTCGGCGATGATCGACTCCGCCAGATTCCCGAATTCGGGAAACGTTGTGCGGTCAATTCTTTCGATGAACAGGTCGATGATGCCGCCGCAGGTCAATCCGACACTGAAGGCCTCGTCATCGGACACACCGTAGCGCTGCAGGATGGGCTCAGCCCCATCCCGGACCTCAACCCCCAGTTCGAAGACAGCACCCTCGACACAACCACCGGAAACCGATCCGACGGCGCTGCCGTCCGGCCCGACCAACAGGCTTGCGCCCGGCGCCCGCGGCGCGGATTTGAAAGCTCCCACAACCGTCCCGACACCCACCGATTGGCCGGCGGACCACCAGGCATGCAGGTCGGTCAGTACGTCACGCATTGCGCACCACCTCCAACAACTCTTCCAGGGTGGCCAGCGAATGGCCGGCGACGAAATGATCAACCGCGGGAAGGACGGCCATGATTCCGCCCTGGATGGGTTGATAATTGGTCTTCCCCTTATGCGGGTTCACCCAGACCACGGTACGGGCCAGCCGCTGCAGTCGGCCGACCTGCTCGGCAAGCAACTCCGGTGTTCCACGTTCCCAGCCATCGGAGAAGATCACCATCACAGCCCCGCGAGCGGTGCCCCGCTGGCCCCATCGATCGGTGAAGGCTTTGAGCACCTCACCCAACCTGGTGCCTCCTGACCAATCGGGAATCGTTGCCGCACAGGCACTCAGCGCGTGATTCGGGTCCCGCTCGGACATCGCTCTGGTCAGCCGGGTCAGCCTGGTACCGATGGTGAACACCTCACAGGCCACCCCCAACCGACGTTTGAGGACATGTGCAAAGCGCAGCAGTGAGTCGGCGTAGGGGGACATCGACCCGGAGACATCGATGAGTAACACCACCCGCCGCGGCCTGCTGCGGCGTTGTCGGTGAGCCAGTAGGGAGGGCTCTCCGCCGGCCCGGAGCATTGCCCGCACGGTTCTTCGAGGGTCGATCGAGCCGCGGTTGCCCGGTCGTCGGCGCAGCGAACGCCGCATCGGCAGACCCGGACGTAACAGTGCCAGCATCCTGGTCAGTTCTTCGCGCTGGTCTGCAGACAGTTGCCCGATATCGCGATTGCGGAGCACCTCCATCTCAGCTGCCTTGGCCTGCAGTGGATCGTCACCGGAGTCCACACTCATCGAATCATCACCGGGGTCCTGCATCGGCATCACCGGGGCCAGCCGAAGCTGAACCGGATGCGGCAGCGACGACCTCTTGATCACGCCGGCACCGGAGAAGTACGCCAGAAACGCCGAGTCGTAAATGCTCAGGTCGTCCGGATCCCCGCACAATGTGAGGCGGCCGGCCCAATAGACCTGTTCGGCGTCCAGAACGTCCAGATGATTGACTGCGGCCAGGAAATACTGCGTGCGATCAGTGGTGATGGTGATTCCGGCCGATCGCAGTGTCCGACAAAAACCGGCAAGCACTGTTACCGCGTCGTGACGAAGCTCCGCGTGCGTAACCGCGCCGGACCCACTCATGATGCCAGGAGCGCGGACAATCCCTGCGCGATGACCCGTTCGGAATCTTCCCGATACTTGAGCACCGCCCCCAGTGTGAGCGCCGCATTCTCCGGGTCCAGCTCCGAGCACCCCAGTACCTGCAAAGCTCTTGCCCAGTCCAGGCTTTCGGCAACTCCCGGCGGCTTCAGCAGGTCAGCCACCCGCAGTTTGGCTACCGCATAGGCGATCTGCTCGGCCAGGACCCGGGTGATCTGCGGCATCCGCGCCCGCAGAATGGCCACCTCGCGTTCCAGGCTGGGATGTTCGACCCAGTGGTAGAGGCAGCGCCGTTTAAGCGCGTCGTGCAGTTCACGGGTGCGGTTGGAGGTGAGCACGACCAGTGGCCGGGTGGTCGC
>JBBSRY010000619.1:0-2204 GCA_038242595.1 Mycobacteriales bacterium | reverse complement strand
CTGTTCACTCATCACTTTCTCCCTCGCTGATAGTTCTGCTCAGCTCTCCGATACCCGAATTCAGTTTCGAACAGTTGGGCACTCGCCTGCGCCTTCTGCGCGTCGAAGTCGATCCGCGGGTTCTGCTGGGTGATGAAGATGGGCAGGCCATTGGCGTAGAGGTCAGTGAGAGTTGTTGCCAACTGACCGATCTCGTCCCATCGAATCGGATCCGAACCGATACTTCACGGCGCCACCAGCAATATAGTGAGCGCCGCGGTCACCACCGGAAGTGCCTGTCTGCGCATCCGGTCATTGTTACCCGGAAAGAACCGCACCATGACCGGGCAACTTTGGGCCAGGTTCAACCCTGTGCTGGGGCTGGTTCCAACGCTGCCCCGGCGGCCTTCTCGCCGCGGAATCCATCCTCGGTCTTGCCTACCCGCCAGTAACCGGAGATCGACAGGTCGGCACGGTCAATACCTCGCTCCCCCAACAGGTGTCGGCGCAATTCCCGGACGAAACCGGCTTCGCCGTGAACAAAAGCCTGCACCCGACCCGGCCACCACTGAGTTTGGCTGACCGCCTGGATCAGCAGGTCGCCGGGAACGACGGAGCCGGAATGCAAATAAGTCACCTGACCGTTGGGGAACAACGGAAAATTCTGCTCTTCGGACGCATTGGCAACTTCGACGAAAATCTGCACTTTGGCATCGCCTGGCAGCGCTTCGGCTGCGTTCAGCACTGCTGGCAACGCAGACGAATCGGCCACCAGGAGATGCCAGTCGGCCGCCGGGTCCGGGCTGTACGCACCGCCGGAGCCTTGCAAAATCAGTTCATCCCCTGGTTGGGCCCGCTCGGCCCAAGGTCCGGCCAGGCCCTTGTCGCCGTGCACCACAAAGTCGATGGCCAGCTCGCCAGCGACGGGATCGAATGAGCGAATCGTGTAAGTCCGGTTAACCGGCCACACCGACCGGTCCATGGTCGCCCGAATCTCGGCGGCATCAAACGGTTCCGGGTACTCAACACCGGGAGCCTTGAAGCCGACCTTGACGTAGTGGTCGGTCTTGTCGTTATCGGCGAAATTCGCCAGACCCGGCCCACCGGCGACCACCCGGATCATCTGGGGGGTAACGCTTTCGGTACGCAGCACGGTGAGCACTGCGGCCCGCCCCCGTCGAGGTGGTGCAACTGGGGTGGTCATAAACATCTCCTTGGATCGACCACCCAGCCTACACAAGTTAGGGTGGCCTAAGTAGTGATGCGGGCTACACCGGGTGTCGCTCCGAGGTGACAGCAGGCGGGCGGGTGGATAGGCACCGCGTAGGCTGTGCTGTTGTGCATCCAGATGACGTTGCCGATATTAAGGCGCTTGAAACCACCCTGACCAGTATCGAAACCGCGCTGGACGTGGATTCCATCAAGGCGCAGATCGCCGACCTGTCGGAGGCGGCGAGCGTACCTGACCTGTGGAATGACCCGGAGAACGCGCAAAAGGTGACCTCCGCACTGTCGCACGCCCACGCCGAACTCAAGCGAATTTCCGAACTGCGCCAGCGACTCGATGACCTGGACGTGCTGTTCGAACTGGGAGATGACGACCCGGAAACGCTCGAAGAGGCCAAGGCCGAGGTCAACGCGCTACGCGCTGACATCGAGGCCATGGAAGTCCGAACGTTGCTCTCCGGCGAGTACGACATCCGGGACGCACTGGTCACCATCCGCTCCGAAGCCGGCGGCGTAGACGCGGCCGACTTCGCCGAAATGCTGATGCGGATGTACCTGCGATGGGCCGAGCGGCACAACTACTCGACCGAAGTTTATGAAACCTCCTACGCCGAAGAAGCCGGCATCAAGTCAACAACCTTCCAGGTCAAAGCCCCGTACGCGTATGGGACGCTATCGGTTGAGCAGGGCACGCACCGGTTGGTGCGGATCTCTCCGTTCGACAACCAGGGCCGCCGGCAGACCTCCTTTGCCGGCGTCGAAGTGCTGCCGGTGGTGACTTCCACCGACGTCGTGGACATCGATGAAAAAGAACTGCGAGTGGATGTCTATCGCTCCTCCGGCCCCGGCGGTCAGGGCGTCAACACCACCGACTCCGCGGTGCGGATTACCCACCTACCTACCGGCATCGTGGTGTCCTGCCAGAACGAACGCTCACAGATCCAGAACCGCGCCTCCGCCATGACCGTGCTGGCCGCCAAGCTGCTCGAACGCCGTCG
>JBBSRY010000618.1:0-2208 GCA_038242595.1 Mycobacteriales bacterium | reverse complement strand
CCCGCTGCAGCGGTTGGGACACGAAGTGTGGCCGGTGCTCACGGTGCATTTTTCTAATCACACCGGCTACGGAGCGTGGCGCGGGACGGTGCTGGATCCCGCTGTTGTTACTGACGTCATCCAGGGCATCGGTGACCGTGGTGCCCTGGGGACGGCCGATGCGGTGCTGACCGGCTACCAGGGCTCTCCGGGTGTCGCGGGCGTCGTGCTGAACACGGTGGCTCGCGTGCGGGAGCTGAATCCGAAGGTGATCTACTGCTGTGATCCGGTCCTGGGTGATGTCGGCCGCGGTTTTTTCGTCGCTCCAGGAATACCTGAATTGATGCGCGACACCGTGGTGCCGCAGGCCGATGTCATCACACCTAATTCCTACGAGCTGGCATTTCTGGCCGGCGTCCCGTCCCGTCCGGAGAGTAGCAAAGCCGGAACAGAGCCCTTCGACTCGAGCGGCTCACTGAACCCGCTCAACTTCGACCCCGCCCCATTCGCCGACGCCTCAGCAGTGCTGGCGGCAGTCGATATCGTGATGCTCACCGGGCCAAAGACGGTTCTGGTCACCTCCGTGGAATACGCCGGGCTGCCGGCCGACTCGATCGCCATGATCGCGGTGGATGCCAGTGGCGCCTACGAGGTGCGCACACCCAAACTGCCGCTGTCGGTGAATGGCGCCGGCGATGTGACGGCAGCTTTATTCCTGGCGCATCTGATGACCGATGGTATCCAGACCGCGTTGGCCAGGGTTGCGTCCAGCGTGTACGCCATCCTCGCCCTGACTCACGCGCAGGAAACTCGCGAGATCCGACTGGTCGAGGCGCAAGAGGCCATCGCAAACCCGCCCTGCGAATTCGAGATCGTCAGACTGCGCTGAATCATCCTGGCCAGTAACGGCATCAAGGTTAATAATGGTCGACCTCGCCGGAAATCCGTAGGCTTGACTTGACTGTGAATGCAAATTCAGCCACCGTTGGTGTGTGCATTCATGAAGTGAAGGAGCAGGGTGGAAACGGACGATCGAACCGATCCACAGACTCCGCTGCTTCCCACCCCGACGGAGCTGCTCGATTTGCTGCCGTTCGGCGTGCTCGTTCACGATGTGTCCGGCCGGATTGTGCAGGTCAATCGCCCTTTCGCGGATCTACTCGGATATCCATCGGCGGAGCTGCTGAAGCTGAATGCCGCCTCTGTCATCCATCCAGATGAGCCCGGCCACAACGATCTCTCGACGACCGGGTCGCTTTGCGGCAATGCGGACCTGTTGATGACCAAATATCGTTTGGTCCACCGAGACGGTCACATCGTTCTGGTGCGGGCAAGGCACTCTCGGGTGGCTGATGACGACTCGCCCCAACTGGTGCTGCTCTGCGTCCAGGAGTGGGCGGCCGAACACGAGCAAATCGCTGAACTAACCTGGGCTGCCTACCATGATGGACTGACCGGTCTGGTCAACAGAGCGGGTCTGATCCGGCACCTGGCACAACTGCAGCAGGAGGGCCGAGAAGCTGCCGTTGCGCTGATCGACCTGAACGGTTTCAAAGCCGTCAACGATAGTTACGGACATTCAGGCGGCGACGATTGCCTCCGAGCGGTTGCGAAGAGGTTGACCGCGGCGGTCACGGAGAAGACCGGCGATGCGCCAAATTCTTGCCTGGTCGCCCGACTCGCGGGCGATGAGTTCGTGGTGGTGCGGACCGAACCCGCTGATCCGGTTGCGCTGGACCAGCTGATCCGGCAGTCGCTGGTGGAGCCGATCGGCATTCGCGATTCCCAATCCGACAACCGGATTTGGCTCACCGTCTCGGCGGCGGTTGGCTCCGTGGCCCGGCAACAGTGGATGGATCCGGAGCAGGTACTGGACTGGGCGGATCGACAAATGTACGCCGACAAGGCTGCCACCCGAAGCGGTCGAGCTGCGCCATCCACGGCTGATCCCGCAACCTTCGCCATACCCACTCAACGCACTGAACCCACTGTGCGGCAACGGATTCGGCGGTGGCATGAACACAGTCGATCGGAACTACCCGACTCCTGACGCGCCGACTCGTTACTCCGGTTCTACTCACCCGACGGTATTCGGGCGGCTTGGCCTCAGGACTGAACGTCGATAACGAGCCGTGCCGGGTTGGCGACAGCGAAGACTCGGAACGGTTGCCTACCCTTCGTACCGATGATCGCCTGATCCTGCCCCTCGAAGGTTCCGTCGATGAAGAT
>JBBSRY010000617.1:0-2211 GCA_038242595.1 Mycobacteriales bacterium | reverse complement strand
GGTTTTATTTGTGGCCGGCGCGGGTGCCGGTTGCCGAGCGGATGGCTGCCACCGGCGGGTGGTCGCAGACAGTGTCCGGGGCGCTGCCTCGACCACCGCAATAGGCGGCCAGTGGTGGGCATACGGGAGTTCGGCCAGCACCGTCGCCACCATCCCGGCCACGGTGGTCCGGCCGGCTCCCCCGGCAAGGGAGCAGATGACGATCTGGTGCCCGCGGCGCCAGTGCGCCAAGGAGAGCCTGTCGGCGACCACCTGGTGGTTCAACGGCAGTGATGCCAGCGGTACGGGAAGGGGTTCAATGGTCGGGGGCTCTTCCGGTTGGCTGAGGGTACGGCCGCGGGCCATGTCGATGGCTACCGGGCGGGCACCGTACCCAGTCATCGTGCACACCTGGTTGGGAATGTTGTTGGCATGGTCAGCCTCCATGGGACGTAGTTACACCCAAGAGGATAACTATAGTTACGATGCATTGGCTAGAGTTAAGCAGGAGAATTTCGTGAAGTTATTGGATCTGTGCCGGGAGGTTACTTCAGATGCACTCTGTGGGATGCTTAGACATGGCGCGACACCGGCCCGCGGTGTCGCCTCTGATCGAGGAGGCCAGGGTATGGCGGCGGGAGAGGGCATCCCGGGGTTGGCTGACAAGCTCAACCAGCTTTTCGCGACGGTCCCGGCGCCGACGCGCAGTGGGCTGTACTCCAACGAGTCAGCGGCGCAGGCGCTCGGTGAGCTTGGGGTAACGGTGTCGGGGGTGCACATCTCACACCTGCGGTCGGGGCGTCGGGACAACCCGTCGGCGAAACTGCTTGCGGCGCTGGCCGAGCTGTTCGGGATGCCGATCGGCTATTTCTTCGATCCGACGTTGGAGGAGGAGATCAATTCCGAGCTGGAGTCGTTGGCGGCGTTGAAGGACAACCGGGCCAAGCGCCTGATGCTGCGCGCGCGGGGGGTGAGCCCGCAGAGCATGGATAATCTTGAGGCTATGCTTGACCGGATCCGTCAGCTCGAAGGTCTTGACGAACATGACCAAGCTCAGGCAACGTAACGCAACCGCGAACCGCGACCGGAAGTCCGCACGAGCGCGGGCCCTCCGGCTGGTGCCCGACACCGGCGATCTCGAGGACTTTGTCCACGTGGTCGGCGCTAGCCGTGGACGATCAATCCGGCTGATGCCGTTCCCGCTGGAACCAAGCTCCCCGACGGGACTGTGGATCGCGACTGAGCAGGCCGATTATGTGGTCTACCCAGAGGATGCATCGCCGGCCGAGAAGGCCGCGATTATCTGCCACGAGCTCGCTCACATGCTGTTGCACAACGAGCCGGTCGGTGGAGTCGACCTGCTGGCCGAAATGGCGGCGATGGTGGCACCCAGGGTCGACCCCGCAGTGGCGCGGCGATTCCTGGCCCGGCATGGCTACCTCCAGGATGTCGAGGCCGAAGCGGAGACGTTGGCGACCGTGCTGGTGACCTGTTTGGCTCGGCGTGCTGAACGGTACGCCTTCAGCCTGGACGATGTATCGGACCGGCTCCGATGATGTTGACCGTGGCGGTGGGGCTCGCCTGGATCGCTACGTGCTACCGGGTCTGGGTGTCGCTGACTCAACGGCGAACGATCTGGCGGACCTCATTCACGGTCGCGATGGGGTTGACCGCGGTGGCATTCACCCTCTACCTGTTCCGCGCGCCCTTGGATCACACCTTCGGGTGGTGGAACCTGACTGGCCTGGTCGCTCACGTGATCATGGTAGCCGGGCTCGGGTTCTTGCTGATCTACCTTGAAGCGTTGCAAATGCCCCGGGTGCCGTACCGGACCGCCGTGTTCTACCTGGCCAGCGCCCTGACTGTCGCACTTATCATGATCATCTCCTGGCGAGTGGCACCCCTGCATGACCGGGCTGTCGATGACCTGGTCGGCCTTGCGGGTCATCGGTCGGTGGTGGTCTACTGCCTCGCGTTCTGGACGTTCATTGGGTTGGCGCTGGTGATCATGGCGCGCACCTGCCTGGCCCGCGGCCGCGTTTTCCAGAACGAGGATACAGCCCGCTCAGTCAGCCTGCTGCTGATCGGCCTCGCGTCTATCGTCGCCGTGCCGGTGGTGATCTTGTGGAGTGCCTCAGTGCTGATCGACCACGTCACCGGCCATCAGGCGGCCACCATCAACGCGATCGGAGACGCGATCCTGCCTTGGCCGGTTCTCCTCGCGGCGATGGG
>JBBSRY010000616.1:0-2212 GCA_038242595.1 Mycobacteriales bacterium | reverse complement strand
GCAGGAGCGACAATCGCCGGGTGTCGAGCAGATGCGTCGTCTGCGGGGTGAGCGGGAGATGCAGACTCACGCAGTCAGAGACGGACAGTAATTCGTCGAGATCGACCCGGGTCACACCCGTGGGCCACCGGCCTGCCGGCAGAGCGGGGTCGTACCCGAGGATGTGACCGAACAGCGGTCCGGCCAGCTGGGCGAATTTGCTACCGATACGGCCAAGTCCCACCACCCCGCAGGTAAGGGTGGACAGCCTTCGGGGTACCGCGGCGGGATCTGGTGACCATTGCCCAGACCGGACCCGGCCGGTGAAGCTGGGTATCTTTCGCAACAGCGTCAGAGCCAACGCCAACGCGTGTGTGGCAACTTCCTCGGTGGCCGACGACGGGACATTTGACACCCACACCCCAAGCGCCCGTGCCGCGTCCAAATCGACCATGTCCACGCCGGCCGAATGGGTGGCCACGATCCGGAGCGCTGGGAATCGGCCAAAGAGGTCCGCCCCCACGGGCTCGTAGCCGACCATCAACGCCACCACCCTGCCGGCAACGTCACCGGAAAGCTCGGTCGCCGCATCCATTTCGAGATGGATTGTGGTGATACCCGCCGCGGCGAGCAGGTCAGCGCCGGGGCCGACGTCGATACCGTCCACCGGCAGATACAGCGCGATTGGGTTTTCTATGGTGGCCGTCATCGGTGGTTGTCCTCCGGCTGGGTTTGCGGTTCGACCGGCGCGGGGTCCCCGAGATGGGTGGGCGCGAACATTCGGAGGAGTTGCGGTACGACGATCACATTGGGGCCCTCGGCCGCCCAGGCCTCTGCCAGCGCCTGTTCAAGGTCATCGACGGTGACACTGACGGCCGGTACTTTGAACGCTTCGGCGACCGCGACAAAATCGGGACGGGTCAGTTCGGTCGCGGTGGCCGAGCCGAAGGTGTCGACCATGTACTCCCGCAGAATTCCGTACCCGCCGTCATCGATGATGACCCAGGTGACCGGCAGGTTGTGTTGGCGCGCCACGGCCAGTTCCGACAACGAGTACATGGAACCACCGTCACCACTGACCGCTAGGACGCGACCGCGCCCGGCCGCCGCGCCGCCCAGAGCGGCGCCGAACGCCCACCCGATGCCGCCGGCGCCCTGCGCGGAGTGGAAACCGCCGCTACGGGGGTCCCAGCAGGACCAGGCCCAGTATCCGGCAATGGTCATATCCCAGAAGGTGTCGGTTGCGTCCGGGACCGAGGTGCGCAGGGTATCGAGTAGTCGCCGTTCGAGTGCCAGATCCTGCCGGTCAAGGCGATCGGTCACAGACACCAAGAGGTCGGCGATCCGACTTTCCGCCTGTCCGTCCGTTGGACGCTCCCCTACCCGGGAGAGCAGGCCGGCCAACGCGCCGCGGGCATCGGCATGGATGCCGAGAGCGGGCCGGTTCGACTCGAGAACCCTTGCTTCAGCATCGATCTGGATGAGACGCCCGCGGGGTGCGAAGGTGAAGTAGTTGCTGTTGACCTCGCCCATCGATGTACCCACCACCAGGAGCACATCGGCGTCCTCGAGAAAGTGAGTCGTGTGAGTGTCCTCGATCCAGGACTGCGCCGAGAGCGGGTGGGCCCAGGGAAAGGCGTCCTTGCCACCTGCGGTGGTAACTACGGGGGCGCGCAGCGCCTCGGCCAGCGCAATGAGTTCGGCCCCGGCGCCGGAGCGAGTTGCACCACCGCCGGCCAGGATGACCGGGCGTTGGGCGCCGTCCAGCAGAGCTGCGGCCGCATCGAGAAGCTCGGAACGAGCCGACGCCGACCGAGCAGCACCGTCGACGTCGCGGACCGGCGGCACGATCGTTTCGGCCAGCAGCAGATCCTGGGGTAACTCCACCCACACCGGCCCCTGGGGCGCCGTCATCGCCTCCCGCCAGGCGGACTGCAGGGCCGACGGAATCGCTGATGGCTGGAGAACCAACCGATCACTTTTGGTTACATTGCGAACGCTGGCCGCTTGCTCGTCGAGTTGGTGCAGATGCCCCATCCGGCGGCCGCCCAGGCCGATTCGCGGAATCTGGCTGGCTACCACCACCATCGGCACACCCGTCGCGTAGGCCTCCTGCAGTCCGGCCAGCGAGGTGAGTGCCCCTGGACCGGTGGACAGAAAAAGCACGCCCGGCTTGCCCGCCACGCGCGCGTAGCCATCCGCTGCGAAGGCTGCGTTGTTCTCCGTCCGTGCG
>JBBSRY010000615.1:0-2220 GCA_038242595.1 Mycobacteriales bacterium | reverse complement strand
GTGCTCGACCAACAACAGTGCTCGACCAACAACAGTGCTCGACCAACCTCAGTGCTCGATCAACGACGGGCTCAGTTGTCGGTGACGGGACCGACGGCGGAGTCACTGGCCAAACGATGACTTGCCTGCTCCCGAATGATCTGTAGCACTGTCAGGAGATCTGCGACCGCCTCCGGATCGGCGATGCGGGTCCGAGCGGTGGTGCTGCCCTGCCCCACTTTGACCCCCAGATCAGTGTCGGTCAGCGTTGCAAACGCGTTCTCGTCAGTGATGTCATCACCCAGGAAGATCACCGCCGTCGTCTGGTACTGGCGGCGCAATGAGTCAAGGGCCCGACCCTTGTCGGTGGAAATGACCGTCAACTCGATCACTTTCTTACCCCGAAGGACATGCACCCCCGGCCAGGTGGCCGGCCCAACCTCAACCTTCTCGGTCACCACCACGGCGTCCTGGGTGTCGACGTTACGCAGGTGGATGGCAACACCGGCTGGTTTCATCTCCAGGGCGACACCGGGGAATTCCGCGGTGATTTGTTGCAGCACCCGGCGCAATTCTGCGAGTCGTGTGGATGCCGCCGGGGTCAGGATTTCATCCCCCGAGCCCACTGAGCCCTGGTGCACACCCTCCGCCCCATGACTTCCCACCAAATGCAGGTCGGAGACGTCGCCGCCGAGCAGTTCCGGCAGTTTGGCGATCGCGCGACCAGAGATGACCGCAACCTCGGTCCCGGGGATCGCTGCCAGTTTGTGCAGGGCGATCATCGATTCCACCGTCGGGGTGGCCGCCGACGGATCGTCTACGATCGGGGCCAGCGTGCCATCGAAATCGACGGCCACCAAAAGTCTTGGCGTATCAACGATTTCCTCGATGGACGCCAGTACCTCGCGAGGTAGCCTGGCCGAGGCCTCGGTGAGCAGGTCGCGGCTGCGTTCCAGAGATGACAGATAGCGTTCGGCCCAGCGATCCACGTCATGGACCAAAACCTGGCGGCGCATGGTGCGCATTCGGCGGCGCGCCTCCGAACTTGTCATCTCCAACGCGGTGCGAAGCTTATCCTTCACCCCGTCTGTGTCATACGGGTTGACCATCAGTGCGGATTTGAGTTCATGGGCAGCGCCGGTGAATTCTGACAGCAGCAGCACGCCGCCGCCATCGACCCGAGAGGCCACATACTCTTTGGCGACAAGGTTCATTCCGTCGCGTAGCGGGGTCACCGTCATCACGTCAGCCACCGCGTAGAAGGCCGAAAGCTCTTCGCGCGGAAGGGATTGGTGGAGATAGTGCACGGCGGGAGCACCGATCCGACCATAGTTACCGTTGATGGCACCTACCTGTCGTTCGATCTCCTCCCGCATCCTGATGTAGGAATCCAGACGCTCCCGGCTCGGAGTGGCGATCTGCACCATCACCACACCTTCAACCGAGGGGTCCTTGGCCTCCAGCAGTTCGGCGAACGCCTGCAATCGAACGTTGATGCCCTTGGTGTAATCCAGCCGGTCCACGCCAAGAATGATCTTGCGTGGATGGCCGAGTTCGGCCCGTAGCTTCTCGGCCTCGTCATGTATTTTCGGCGTCGCTGCCAATGCCGACAACCCACTGGAGTCGATGGAGATCGGGAACGAGTCGACTTTGACAGTGCGCCCCTGATAGCGCAGGTGATGTCCCTTGCCCTCGGCGTCGGCCATGGTCCTGGCCAGCCGGGCGAAATTCCTTGCCCCACCGGGCAATTGAAAGCCGATCAGGTCCGCGCCCAACAGGCCGGCAACGATCTGCCGACGCCAGGGCAACCTGGCGAAAAGTTCGGACGGTGGGAACGGGATGTGCAGAAAAAAGCCGATCCGGACATCCGGTCGCAGCTCCCGCAACATGGCGGGCACCAGTTGCAGCTGATAGTCATGTACCCAGACGGTCGCCCCTGGGGCAGCCACTTTGGCTGCCGATTCGGCGAATCGCTGGTTGACGACCACGTAGGTCTCCCACCAGTTGCGGTGGAACTCCGATTCGTTGACCGCATCGTGATAGAGCGGCCACAGCGTGGCGTTGGAGAATCCCTCGTAGTAGCAGGCGATCTCGTCTTCGGACAACGAGATGGGGTACAGCGTGAGTCCGTCGGTACGAATCGGTTGCAATTGCAGATCCGGACCGCCGGTCCAGCCGATCCAGGCCCCCTCGCGACGGCTCAGAATTGGCTCCAGGGCGGTGACCAGGCCGCCGGGGGAT
>JBBSRY010000614.1:0-2222 GCA_038242595.1 Mycobacteriales bacterium | reverse complement strand
AGAAGAACCGCCGACAACGGTCACCCATGGCCGATCTCGTCCCGACCGGTTGCCCGCCCCCGACGGAAGCCCGGCTCCAGAAGTCCGACGGACCCGCTCGAGGACCACAGCACTTGTCGTCGGCGCTACGGTGATCGTGCTGCTCATCGTGATGGCACTCATCTTTATCCCGAGGATGTCGGCGGGGAAACCCGCCGGAACTGCCCCTCCTGTTGAGCCGGCGAGGGCCACTGCTGTGGATACTGCCGCCGACTCGGTGACCACACGAGCGGTCATCGCCGCCTCGGCTACCGAACCAACCTCGGACACCGGTGGCATCTCCAGCATCGAGGTGCTGCCGCGCAGAGAAGCCTTGTTCTACTAGGACGACAAAGGTTTTCACTGCGTTACCTCACTGGCCGGGGCCGGCGAGGCGACCGCCAGCAGCACCGGCACCTCACGCAACAGAATCAGAGTTCGGATCTGGCCAGGGACAGCCCGGCCCGAGTCCCGGTCGTTTCCAGCATCAACGCCCCCAGATGTAAGCCGCAGGTGAGGTTGGCCGCCGTCCTATCGGCCAGGTCCTCGGGATCTGGGCGACGAAATACGCGCTGATCGGGGTGTAGCAGCTTGGCCCAAGAGAACAAGGTCTCCCGGAACCCCAGCCAGCCCTGCCGCAGTCCGCTCAGAACCCATCGAGGCCCGCTCCGGACCCACCTCCAGCAGCCACAGCGGGGGACCGTGACCAGAAACTCGCCCCACCCGCTATAGGTTGGAGACATGACAGCGCGCCGCATCATGGGAACCGAAGTTGAGTATGGGATCTCAGTCCCCGGAGATCCGGCGGTGAACCCGGTCCTGTCCTCCACACATGTGGTGCTTGCCTACGCTGCGTCGGTGGCAGCGCCCAGGGCCCGCCGGCCCCGGTGGGACTACGAGCCGGAGTCGCCGTCCCGAGACGCCCGCGGGTACGACCTGGCTACGCTTTTCGGTGGGAACATCGCCCCGGATCCGGACGATATTGGCGCCGCGAATGTCATTCTCTCCAATGGAGCTCGGCTCTACGTGGACCACGCGCACCCGGAGTTCTCCGCCCCGGAGGTGACCAATCCGCTGGATGCGGTCATCTTTGACAAGGCAGGTGAGCGAATCATGGAGGCGGCGGCGGAGTTGGCCGGGAGTGTCCCGGGCGCCAAGGCAATCAATATGTATAAAAACAACGTCGACGGTAAGGGTGCCTCCTACGGGACCCACGAGAATTACCTCTGCCGACGTGAAACCCCCTTTCCCGCCATCGTTTCCGGCCTGCTGCCGTTCTTCGCCTCCCGTCAGGTTTTTGCCGGGTCCGGTCGGGTCGGGATCGGAACCCAGGGCGACAGGGACGGCTTCCAGCTGTCCCAGCGGGCCGACTACATCGAAGTCGAAGTGGGACTGGAGACCACGCTCAAACGGGGTTTGGTCAATACCCGTGATGAACCGCATGCGGACGCCGAGAAGTACCGGCGCCTGCACGTCATCGTCGGGGATGCCAACCTGGCCGAGACGTCGACCTACCTCAAACTCGGGACCACCGCGCTGGTGCTGTCAATGATCGAACAGGGCTGGGAACTGCCGTCGGTGGTGATGGACAACCCGGTTGCCGCCACACATCAGATATCTCACGACCCATCATTGAAGACCACCGTCGCGCTGGCCGATGGTCGACACTTCACCGGGGTGGACGTTCAACGCGCCTACGCCGACGCCGCCGCCGCGTTTGTCCAGGATCGCTACGGGGACGACGCCGACGAGCAGACCAAAGACATCCTGGTCCGTTGGATCGATGTGTTGGATCGACTTGCCCATGACCCGATGGATCTGGCCGGCGAGCTGGATTGGCCGGCCAAACTTCGCATGCTGGAAGGATTCCGGGCTCGGGACGGTCTGAGCTGGGGGGCACCCCGGTTGGCCATGGTGGATCTGCAGTATTCCGATGTTCGGCTTGGCAAGGGCCTGTACAACCGGCTGGTCAGCCGCGGGTCGATGGTCAGGTTGGTCACCGAGGATCAGGTGCGCTCGGCCATGACCGAGCCACCGGAGGACACCAGGGCCTACTTCCGCGGTCGCTGCGTGTCCAAGTATCCGGACAAACTTGCTGCCGCTTCCTGGGACTCGGTGATCTTCGATATCGGCCGGGATTCGCTGGTCCGGATTCCCACCCTGGAACCGACCCGAGGAACAAAGGCCCACGTCGGTGCCTTGTT
>JBBSRY010000613.1:0-2225 GCA_038242595.1 Mycobacteriales bacterium | reverse complement strand
TGGTGGTCGGCGAGGAACATCAGCTGGCCGCTGTCACCCTGCGGCTGCTGCGCAAAGAACTACTGGGAAGTGTTGAAATCGGCTACGTCGCACTGATCAAGAACGATTTCACCAAGACCTGGAAACTGCCGATCGGCGTCGATGCGGTCGCTCTGGCCTGCACCGGACCTGCTGCGCCGGTGACATTCACCAGAGACGACGTCGGTGGGGTGCTGGTTTCGGTCGGTCGGATCGCACCGATCAACGCCACTGCTTACCTGGATGAGAAGCGGGTGTTGGCCGGAAAGGCGGCCGGGCTGGAGGTGAGACCGCATCCAGAATTCGGTCTGGCTGTGACGGTCGAACAGCCCAGACGGGTGGCCGGCATCCTGATGGGCACCAAGTCGACCACGTCCCTGGGTCGGGCAGTCTCGATCGGCGCTCATCAGGATGCGGAATTGATCGTGATCAGTGACGGTATTCAACGACCTCGTCCGATGCCCCGTTGGACGTACTACAAGCACACCGAACCATTGTTGCTGGTGCACCATCGCTGATTCGTGTCCCGGTCGCCAACTGGTGACCGGGACACGAGCGCGGAGAGTACTAAGGAAGCAACGCAGCCGGAATGTTCGGGTCGGCGTCCAGCAGGAACGCCTTGATGCGATCAACCTCCGCTGTTTCCTCGATGGCCGCGGCAGCTTGACCCAATGCCGAGAGCGCGCGCAAAAACGCCTGATTCGGTTCGTGTGACCACGGCACTGGTCCCGCGCCCTTCCATCCGCTTCGACGCAGGCGGTCGAGTCCGCGGTGGTACCCCACACGGGCGTAGGCATAGGCCATTACCTCTTCGCCGGCATCCAGAGCGGCCTCTGCAAGTAATGCCCAGGCCAAACTGGATTCCGGGTGGTCGCGTGCGGCTGATTGGGCAGAGTTGCCGGCAGCAATGGACGGGGCGGCTGGGTCTTCGGGCAGATGGACCGGCGGCGGGCCGAGCAGATTGGTACGAGTCATGCCCCCATCCTGCCTCGCCCGCCACCAGCGCCACACCATGACCCGGCACCCGTGAGTCTCGACACGGTTGTACAGCAACCGGCTCGACCAACAACAGATGTCAGGATATGAACATCGCAGCTGCCTGCTGATCCACCAACCGATACTGGTCGGAAGCAACGGCGACAGCGGTAGCCAGTGCTTGCAGCGTGATCTGTCGATCAACTGCGGCCAGATCCCACTGCGATTTGAGCATGTAGTAGGCCTGCAGGGTCTCTGCCTTCATGCTGCTGGTGGCTGAAACGGCCGTGTCCAGTTCGACCAGATGCGATTCGATTCGTCCCCAGGTAGCCACCAGTCCGTCATGGGCCGACTGCATACCGGCGAAGTTGACCTTGATGAACGTCATCAGCTCACCACCGGCATGCCATCGCTGAGCGCACTCTCGGTGCCGGCCATCCCGATACCGGCGGTGACCAGCGAGGAACCGTGACTGATCAGCGCGTCTTTCAAGATTGTCGCATTGGCCAGATGCCCCTCCATGGCGCTGACGAACCGGGGCGCCGCCTCCGATGACGACCAGGCCAGGCTCAGGTCACCCAACATCAGATTCATCTGCGTAATCTCAGAGTTCAGCTTGAGGCCGGTGTCAGACACCGCGTCTCCGGTCGTGTGCCCCAGTTCCGTGGTGACGTCGAAACCATCCATCTCACTCCCCCAATCAGCAGGATGAGGCACCCGGTGTGCCCACCCAGTTGCGCTCTCGCGCTCCCCCGGTGACGCCGACACTTTTGCGCAATCCGTCGGGATCACGGCCGTCGCCATCGGGTTCCACGACCTCATCTGGTAGATCGTCTGCCATGAATGGTGCCGCCGATGCAGCTCGCAAACCACCCCCCGAAACCGATTGTGGATGAAATAGTACTTGTGGATAACCGGAGCCGGAATATGACGAGAAACGGGCCGGCGTCTACCGAATACGTCACAGCGAGCTGGAATATGTCCGAATTACGCCCCAGGTTGAGGCAAAACGGAAGGCGGATCACAATCTGGGGCTGAGCACAGTCTGAGCACAGATTTGGTGACATACCCTGTCAGATGTTCGTAGTGATCGTTCATCCGACGGTTGCCAGCCTTTTGCCATTCTCCACCTCACGAGGACCGCCGACTGATGTCGAAATTCAAACCGAAGGACAAGTCCTTTTATGTCCTGTTTGCTGCTGCTGCGGACAATATCGCCGCCGGTGCCTCTG
>JBBSRY010000612.1:0-2232 GCA_038242595.1 Mycobacteriales bacterium | reverse complement strand
TGCCGAAACTGGTGGCGCAGAAGAGGAACACCAGTGTGGTCGCCGCTGCGATGGATGGGCCGAGAGCGGGCAGGGTGATGGTCAAAAACGCCCGGGTCGGGCCGGCCCCGAGGGCCCTGGCGGCTTCGGCGGGTCTCCTGTCCAGATGAGCCCAGGTGCTCCCCACCGTTCGCACCACCACCGCATAGTTGAGGAATACGTGGGCCAGCAGGATGGCCCAGATCGAGTCATCCAGTCCCCAGGAGCCCAATGGACCGCTACTGGCGAACAGAGAGCGAAAAGCCAGGCCCACCACCACGGTCGGCAGCACGAACGGCACCGTCACCAGCGCTCTGAGCATCCCCCGCCCACGGAACCGGCAGCGGTACAGCAGGTACGCACCGGGGATGCCCACCACCACCGAAAGAACTGCGGAGGCGGCCGCCTGCCACACCGTGAACCACAGGATGCGGCTGAATCGAGGACGGCTCAGGACTTCGGCGAAACCGGACAGGTCTGGGCCGCTTTCACCGATGATCCCGCGGCCGATCAACGAGATCACCGGATAGAAGAAGAACGCGGCGAAGGCGGCCAGTGGCACAGCGGCGGCCACCAGCAAACCGGCAGTACGCCAGTTTGCCGCTGTCCGGTCCGCTCGTTGTTTCATGCCGCTTTCCTACTGACTGGTTGGTGGATCTGTGGACTTCTTCAGTGCCGGCGCCGCAATGAATGTCCAGAAATATGGCGTCAGCCCTCGAGAAGGTCCGACCAGTCCTGAATCCAGTTGTCCCGCTCGGTGTTGATCAGGGCCGGGTCCAGGGTTTTGGTGTCGGTGGGTGCTTGGGCGTACTTGGACCAGGCCGCCGGCAACTCGGTCTCGGTGTCCACCGGGTAGACGTACATCGCATCGGGCAATCCGGCCTGGAACTGCGGCGACAGCAGGAAGTCGATGACCTGCTGGGCGCCGGCCGGATTCTTTGCCCCGGCCAGCACGCCCGCGTATTCGACCTGACGAAAACAGGTGTCGGGCAATACACCGGTGGGCGCTTGGGTGGCGCCGTCCTTGACCTCCGATGGCGGTGACGAACCGTAGGACACGACCAGCGGTCGATCGCCTTTGCCGTCAGACCCGGAGAAGTCCACGTAGTACGAACTTTCCCAATCCGCTTCGATCTTGATGCCGTTGTCCCGTAACGCTTCCCAATAGGCCTGCCAACCGTCGACGCCGCTGTTGGCGATGGTGCCGAGGAGGAAGGCAAGACCGGTGCTGGAGGTGGCCGGCGACTGCGCCACCAACAGGTCCTTGTATTCGGGCTTGATCAGATCGGCGAAGGTGACCGGCTCGGCCAACCCATTCTCGACGAACCATTCATGGTCCACATTCACGCAGACATCACCGAAGTCGACCGCGGTGAGCCCACCGGACCCATCGAAGGCGTAGTCATCGCTGCCCTGGTCGGCCAGTGCCGAGGTATAGGGGGCGAAGACACCGGCATCGACGGCGCGGGAGGCGAAGGTGTTATCGATACCGTAGGCGACATCGCCGAGCGGATTGTCTTTGGTCAGCACCAATTGGTTGGCCAGCGCGTCCTGCGCAAGGACCGTCAGGGTGATACCGGATTGCGCCTCGAAATCGGCAAGTACCTTCTCGTCCACATTGAAGGAATTGTGCGTGACCAGGGTGACTTCTCCGCCGGCGCCGGTCGAGCCGGTCGCAGCGGTAGTTGCGTCGCTGATTACCTCGTTGGTCGAGCCGGCGGTCGATCCCGCATCCTCGCTCGCCCCGCAGCCACTGACCAGCAGCCCGATAGCTGTTATGAGGGCCAGGCTTTTTAATCTGTGCTTCACATACGTCATTGCTGTGCTCCTCGCGGATAGGCGTCGATAGCACGGGAGAACAAAAGAGATTCGACGTCCCTGCGCCAGCATGATCTGGATCAGGTTCGACGGTCAGGAGCTTCGTGCCCCTATCTCAGCCCGGCGCACCGGACTCCCGTGTCTTTCGCTTATCATCCTACGTCGCGACGGCTCTGTCCCCAACCGCCTTCGCCACGCGCCTATTCGTAATGCCAAGCACTACCAGGGTGAGCACACCGAGGATGACGTAGAGGGTGGCCAACCACGCCGCCCAGGCCGGTCGGGAGGAAATTTCGTAGTTGTTCGGCTGCGCGACCAAGATCGGAATGAGGTAGCTGTAACAAGCAAGCATCCACACAATTGCCAGCGCCCGGACGGCGACCAACTGACGGTGCG
>JBBSRY010000611.1:0-2244 GCA_038242595.1 Mycobacteriales bacterium | reverse complement strand
GGCCGGGCTGGACCAGACGGGACTGACCCTTACTGATCGTCAGGGTCAGGTTGTGCAGCGGTTTCACCACCATTACCTCACCGCCGGAGCCTGTGAGTTCCTCCCACCAGTTGATACCGGCGGCCACCGAATCAGGGCTTTGGACCTCCACCACGAGTCGACGGGTGCGGGTGAAGCGGGGTGAGTGGTCGGCCAGGCGGTCCGCCAATGCGAGATGCCAGAGGTGGTCGCGGGTTTCATAGGTGGCAGCAGAACCGGCCAGGACCTGGAACGGGGCCAGCGTGATGCCATCCAGGCCTGTTGTGGGCCAGACGTACTGGCGGTAGGCGGCGCTGTACTTTTCGGCGTTGCTTGAGCGCCGAGTGGTTCGGCTGCGCAGATCGGTGACATCGAGTCCGGACGCGGCGGCTTGTTCCAGTGCTGTCACGGAGGCTGTGAGACCGGCGCGCGCGGCAGCGCCGGTTGCGGCGTACTGATCGCGGATGAGATCCTCGGCCTTGCTGGACCAGGGCAGCAGCTCGCAGTCCAACAGCAGCCAGGACGCCTCCAGCTCCGCCCAGATGCCGGTGGCAGCAAGAGCACTTCGCACTTCGCCAAGCAACTGTCCGGTGAGTTCGGTGCTGAGGAAGGAACGCCCGGTGCGGGTATAAATCGCGCCGGTGTCGAAGTCGCCGATGTCCGAGGTGCGGGTGTCTGAGCCGCGGGTGTCTGAGTCACGGATTTCTGAGTTACGGTGGACGAGCACGACAGCCCGGGAGCCCATGTGCTTTTCTTCGCAGATCACCTGCCGCACACCGGCTTCGCGGTAGGTCTTGAATGCCTCATTAGGGTGCTCCAGAAGGTCACTGCGCGCTGATGTGGTGACCGGACTCATCGTGGGCGGCAGGTACATCAGCTTCCGCGGATCGATGGCAAAACGGCTCATCACCTCCAGCGCTCCGGCAGCGTTCTCCTCGCGAATGTTGACGTGCCCGAGGTGACGGGTTTCGACGGTGCGATGGCCCAGTACATCGGTGAGTTCCAGCAGATTCGGATCTCTGGCGGGAGCGGCCGGGACCAGAGGTTTGACCGGTTCGTACCAGACCTGTTGCGCAGCAACGCTGACGATCTCCTTTTCCGGGTAGCGAAGCGCGGTCAGGCTGCCACCGAAGACGCACCCGGTATCCAGGCATAGGGTGTTGTTGATCCATTCCGGGACCAGGGTGGGGGTGTGTCCGTAGACCACCATCGCCTTGCCGCGGTAGTCATTGGCCCACGGGTAGCGCACCGGCAGTCCGAACTCATCTGTCTCACCAGTGGTATCGCCGTAGAGCGCAAAATTGCGCACCCGCCCGGATGTTCGACCGTGATAGGCCTCGATCAGGCCGGCGTGCGCGACAATGAGTTTGCCGTCGTCGAAAACCAGGTGAGAGACGAGACTGTCGCAGAACTGCAGAACATCGCGACGAAACTCCGGCAGTTCTTGATCCAGCTGCTCCAGGGTTTCGGCCAGACCGTGGGTGGCACTGACATTTCGACCCCGGAGGGCTCGGATCAACTTGTTCTCGTGGTTACCAGGGACGGCAAAAGCGTTACCACTGTTCACCATCGCCATCACCAACCGCAGAACACCGGGGGAGTCCGGGCCCCGATCCACCAGATCTCCGACGAAGACGGCGCGGCGGCCGTCCGGGTGGCTGACAGTTTCGCCGAGTTGATAACCCAGCCTTCCGAGCAGTTCCTCGAGTTCGACGCGACAGCCGTGAATATCGCCGATGATGTCGAAAGGGCCGTGCTGATCAGTGAAGTCGTTGAGCAGTCGATCCCGGACAATGGTGGCCGATTGCACTGCCTCGACGCCATCAAGGATATGAATTTTGCGGAAACCCTCGCGACTCAGGCCCTTGAGTGATCGACGTAGTTGGCTGTGCTGCCGGGGGATAACATGATCGCCGAAGTCCCGATCAGCGCGAGCCGCGTTACGCTGCCGACAGACTGCTTCCGGGACATCGAGCACAATGGCCACCGGTAGGGTGTCATGCGCTCTGGCTAGGTCTACCAGAGCTTTTAGAGCGTGCGGCTGCACATTGGTGGCGTCCACGACGGTCAATAGTCCGGCGTCGAGGCGTTTGCCGACGATGAAGTTGAGAACCTCGAAGGCGGCGGCGGTGGCGTCCTGCGAATTTTCATCGCCGGAGACCAAGCCGCGGCAGAAGTCGCTGGACAGGACTTCGAATGGGCCGAATTTTTCGCGGCCAAACGTTG
>JBBSRY010000610.1:0-2248 GCA_038242595.1 Mycobacteriales bacterium | reverse complement strand
TGCATTGCTCGAAGCCCGGAAGCGATCACGGCCGCCCAGATCGCTCAACTCCATCAACACCGCCACCCCGACAACGGTGGCCCCTGCCTCTGTCAGCAAGGCACAAGCCGCGGTTGCTGTCCCTCCGGTGGCCAGCACATCATCGACGACCAGGACGCGAGCTCCATCGGGAACATCATCGGGATGCAGTTCCAGGCGCCCGGTTCCGTATTCCAGAGCGTAGTCCTGGCCGATGACGGTGCCGGCCAGTTTGCCGGCCTTCCGAATCGCCAATACGCCACAGTCGGATATCATCGCCACCGCAGCGCCCAGTAAAAACCCACGGGCATCCAGCCCGGCGACCAGATCGAACGGTTCATCAATCACCACCGCCAACCCGGCTGAAACATCTCGCAGACCGTCACGATCGGCGAGCACCGGGGTGATATCGCGGAACAGCACCCCTGGCGCCGGGAAGTCCTGGACCACTCTGGTCAATCGGTCTAACTGTTGACCGGCGACATTCAGAAGTTCGGTGCGTGACGGGGCTACGCCGCGATGTCTCATTTATCGGTTGCGTTTACCGGATGGCCGGGTGGTCTTGTTCCCCGGCCGTTGCGGCTTGACGCCTGGCTTGGGAGCCTGGCCGGGCTTGGGCGTGAGGACTGAGGCGCCGGCGGCGTGACTGCTGCCCAACTCCACCGTGTCCACCGATGCAGCACCCTCCGCTGAATCCCTTCCCAGAGTGGAAACTGAGGACTCTGCCCCCTTTGCCGCCTTGCCGGAACCAAATTTGGCACCGACCTTGGCGGTACTGACCGGTGGGGCGACGCGGGCAACCAGATCGCCGTCTGCATCCACGATGAGTCCTTCGGCTTTCCGACGAGCTGCCACCCGAGCGGTGTGCGCCCTGATCTGCGGGTCACGCATCTTCAGGTCAACGGCAAGCGGTACAGCGATGAACACCGAGGAGTAGCCGGAGACGATCATGCCGACTAGCTGCACCAACGCGAGGTCCTTGAGCGTGCCAGAACCGAGAATCGCGACACCGGCGACCAGCAAACCGCCCACCGGGAGGAGCGCGATCAGCGTGGTGTTCACCGAGCGCATCAGGGTTTGGTTGATCGCCAAGTTCGAGGCTTCCTCGAAGTTGCGACGGATCAGGCTGGTGATGCCCTTGGTATTTTCCTGCACCTTGTCGTAGACCACCACGGTGTCGTACAGCGAAAACCCGAGGATGGTGAGGAGGCCGATCACCGTCGCTGGGGTGACTTCGAACCCGATCAATGCGTAGATTCCAGCAGTCAGGATCAGGTCATGAAGGACCGAGGCCACCGCTCCGATGGCCACTCTTCGCTCGTATCGCAACCAGAGGAACAGCGAAACAGCGATCAGGAAGACGATCAGTGCAATGAACGCGCGCTCTGAGATCTCGCCGCCCCAGGTCTCGGAGACGTCCGAGTTCGAGATTTGATCGGTATTGAGCCCGAAAGCCGTTGCAATCGCTTCCTTGACGGCGACGATCTGATCTGTCGTGAGCGTTTCGACGCGTACCTGCATCACAGCGGCGGTCCCGGATCCCACCGTTTGGACGGTCGGGTCGGTGGTTCCGGTGCTGGCGGCCACCACCTCACCCACCTGCTGGGTAGACACCGAATCGCCGGTCGGGAACTGCAGCTTGGTACCGCCGGAGAATTCGATTCCGAAGTTGAAGCCGCGGATACTGACCAGCAGGATGCCGACGATGACCGTGGCCAGCGCGATCCAGTAGTAGTAGCGGCGCTTGCCCATGATGTTGAAGGCACCGGTACCGGTGGACAACCGGGCGAGAAAGCTGGTGTGGACGTTCTTTTCAGCAATTGTGCTCGTCATGATCAGGACTCCTTCTTGACAAGCTTGGCGGCATTTGCCCGCAACCGGGCGCCGGCGGCAGCCACGGCGCCGAGGCCGGACCAACGCGCGGAACTGAAGATTTTATTCCCGGAGGCAAGCGCGACCAGCGGGTGCGTCACCAGGAACACGACAACGAGGTCGAGCACGGTGGACAGTCCAAGGGTGAACGCAAAGCCCTTCACCTCACCGACCGCCAGCAGGTACAGGATGGCTGCGGCCAGGAAGGACACCGCATCGGCGGAAAGGATGGTGCGTTTGGCCCTGGCCCAACCGCGAGGGACCGCGGATCGGAATGTTCGACCCTCACGCACCTCGTCCTTAAGTCGTTCGAAGTAAACGACGAAGGAGTCGGCGGTAATACCGATGGCGATGATCA
>JBBSRY010000609.1:0-2250 GCA_038242595.1 Mycobacteriales bacterium | reverse complement strand
GTCAAGGACGGCGACGGCGCGCTGGCCATCGGCAACACCTTGTTCCAGAGCGGCGTCATTGCCTCCACCGACACCTTCGTGATGGCAGCGGAGGGTAACGAGGATCTGGCCGCGCTGCAGAAGGGCTATTTCAAGGTTCGGCAGGGCGCCGGCGCCAACGAGACAATCGCGGCACTGCTCACCCCGGAAAATCGGGTGGGTCAGGTTGAGCTGATAGCCGGCGGCGCCCTTGCCGATTTCACCATCCCGGCCGACCCCGAAACCGGAACCGCAGCGTCCATCATCCCCGGCTACCTCACGCAGCTGACCGAAGCGGCCTGTGTGCCGCTGAACGGGGTCAGTAATTGCTTCACCGTCGACCAGCTGTGGGAGGTCGAGAAGACAGCGTCCCTGGCGGACCTAGGCCTGGTCGACTGGGCCCGGGCGGCGGTGGCGAACGCACCGGAGCCGGAGCGACGGTTGGAGGGCATGATCCTTCCCGGAATCTACAATGTGCCGCCGGGCAATGATCCTTCGGCGGTCTTGAAAACCGTGTTGACACAGTCGGCGGGTACCTGGTTGACCAGCAATATCGAGACCAAATCCACCGAGCTCGGCTATTCGGCCTATCAACTTGTCATCAGTTCCTCCATCGTGGAGAAGGAGGCCATCGCCGACGATATGCCGTTCGTATCGAGGGTGATCTACAACCGGCTCGAAGGGGTGCAAGACCCGCCGCTGAAGCCGCTGCCGCTGCAGATGGACTCCACCATCAACTATCTGCAGAACACCTCGAAGTTGGCCACCGCTTCGGAGGTCCGGGAGAATTCCACCAGCCCGTACAACACCTATAAATACGATGGTTTACCTCCCACGCCCATCGCGGCTCCCGGACCGACAGCGGTGCAGGCCGCGTTGAGTCCGGCAAGCGGTAATTGGCAATACTTCGTGGCGGTCGGACCGAACAATAAGTCGTGTTTCAGCGTCACCCTCGCCGAGCATGAAAAATGCGGGGGATGACTCGATGACGGCGAGCAGGCGAGCGGCAGTCCTGGGATCCCCCGTCGCCCACTCCCTCTCGCCGGCCATGCATCGCGCGGCATATCTGGCGCTGGGTCTGGACTGGCGATACGACGCCATCGATTGCGATGCGGAACTGCTACCGGGGTTGGTGGCCGCGATGGATGAAAAGTGGGCCGGCCTGAGCGTGACCATGCCCGGTAAGCAAGCCGCAGCGGCGGTTGCCACGAAGCGGAGCACCAGGGTTGCACTTCTGGGGGTGGCCAATACCCTGACCCCGGTCGAGGGTGGGTGGGCAGCGGAGAATACCGATGTGGACGGCGTTGTCGGGTCGTTGCGTGCCGCCGGTCTGGATCAGGTTCGGCGGGTGCTCATCATCGGTGGCGGCGGTACCGCGTTGGCGGCGATCGCCGGGCTGCACGAAATGGGGGCGACCCATCTCATCGTGGCCGGCCGTCAGGAGAGCAGCGTGTCCAAGGCGCTGGCGTTGGCGGCAGTATTGGGCATCGACGCGCGATACTGCGCCATCGAGCGGGTCGGAGCGATTGCCGGGCTGGTCGACCTGGTGATGTCCACCATCCCGGCCGGCACGGCCGATCATCTGGCGGCGCAGTTGGCCGGTGTCCCGGCATTGTTCGACGCGATCTATCACCCGTGGCCGACCCCGCTGGCCGCTGCCGGCTCTGTGGACCGGATCACGGTAACCGGACTGGATATGTTGCTCCATCAGGCTTTTGCCCAGGTCACCCTGATGACGGGTCTGCCGGCGCCGAAGGCTGCGATGCAGCAGGCCCTGCGGACGGCGGCCGGTGTTGACCTTCCGCTTCGGTATTGAGTCACAGTTATCCCCACCCGATCCGTCGTCGGTTGGCTTCACGCTGCCGGTGATGAGAACCTGACGAGCATGGGTGGGGATGGGTGGTGGGCGGCCGGCGTCTGCGCTCTGTTGGGCTTGGTTCTGGGCTGGAGCGGACGGCTACTACTGGCGAGGCTTTCTCGTGGCGCCGTCCTGCCCGCCGGGATACTGGAACTGATGGCGGCGGCCGCGTGCTTGGTGACCGGGCTCCTGGTGTGGCCCGCCGCATTGATTATTCCTGCCGTCTGGGCGGCAGTGTTGCTCGTGGTGCTGTCGGCCGTCGATCTCAAGCACCACCGACTGCCCGATGCGATCACCCTGCCGGCAGTGCCGCTGACGCTGCTCATCCTGGTATCGGTGAAGCTCTGGGATCCGTTGTCGGGCAGCCTATTACG
>JBBSRY010000608.1:0-2254 GCA_038242595.1 Mycobacteriales bacterium | reverse complement strand
TCCATGGACGGTAGTACGTTCTGCACCTTGCCCACATATACGTTGCCGATCAGCGAGTCCTGCTGCGTCTTGGAGACGAAGTGCTCGGCCATGATGCCGTCTTCGAGGACGCCGATCTGGATACGGTCCTCGTTCTGGCGGACCACCATCTGGCGGTCGACGGATTCTCGGCGTGCCAGGAACTCGGCCTCGGTGATCACTTGGCGGCGACGGCCGGACTCGCGTGAATCGCGGCGGCGCTGGCGCTTGGCTTCGAGGCGGGTCGATCCGCGCACGGCGGTGACCTTGTTGGAAACCACCGGTTCCAGCGATGCGCGCGGTGCACGGACGCGGGTGATGGTGTTCGGCGGATCCTCATCCGAGCCACCGGTGAGTTCCAGGTCGGCATCCCCGCGGCGACGGCGACGGCGACGGCGCGAGACGGCACCGGACTCCTCGGAAGAGTCATCGTCGGAATCTGCGTGGGCACGGTGTCCCTTTCCGCCCTCTGCCTCGGAATCGTCTTCGTCATCATCGGTGCTTGCCCCGGCGGCGGGAAGGATGGGTGCCTGGAAGAACAGCGACAGCGCTGATTCCGGGATGGCGAACGGATCGTTGATCACCGGTTCGGCGGTTTCACCGGTCGTGGCTTCGGCGTCATCGGCCGCGGCCTCGACGGACTTGGTTTCGGTGTTAGCGCCGCCACGGGTGCCGCGCCCGCCACGCGAGGAACGCGAGTTCGAGGTCTTGGCCGGCTCGTCGGCTTCTTCGGCTGCTTGCGTTTCCGCCGGCGCAGGTGTTTGATCGGCAACCGGTGCCTGGGCGTTTGAGGCCTCGGAGGTGGCCTTGCGGCTGCGTCCCCGGGCCGGACGCTTGGCGGACCCCGCCGGAGCCGCGTCTTCCTCGACGCGATCCTCTGAGGTGGCTGCCTCGGCGGCAGGCTCGGCTGATGTCTCGGTGGCCACCGGTGCCTGCGTGGTGGATGCACCCGGGGCACCGACCCCGGAGGAGGCGCGGCGCGGACCTCGGCGGGCCGGCGCCTTGGGCTGCTCGACCGGCGGCGTTGCCGGCTCTGCGGGTGCCTGGGCAGCTACCTGGCCGGTTGCCGCTGCGGCGACCGACTCCACGGTGGCGTCGGCCTTTGGTGTTGCGGGGGCGTTGCGCGTCTGCGGGCGACGCCGTGCCGTGGCGTTGCGCGGGGACATTGCCGGACGCGTCTTGGCCGTGGGCGCTTCGGCGGCGTCGTTGAGTTCGGCCAAGGTCATCGCCCGGCGGGCCGGGCGCGTTGGTTCCGCCGGTTCGTTGAAGGAAGTGCGCGGGCGGTTTGTGCGGGTCCGGCCCTTGGACCCCTGCCCCATCGCTGCCTTGGATTCGTCGCGATTCATTGCCATGTTAAAAGAGTGCTCCTCGGCGGGCCCGATGCTCCCACAGATAGCATCCAGGCCCCTGGTTGGTTCGCCGGACCGGGCCTTGTGGCCGCGTGTCACAGCGGAAGTCCTTGTTCTGTCCCGCCCGGGTGCGCCAACCATGATCGGGGCGCGGCATCCATGCGGAACCAACGGCGCTTTTCCAAGCAAGCCACTTTACGTTGCGGCGACCATATCGCGGTATTCGCTCAGACCTTCGTATAGGCGGTCTCTTTGCAGCAGATTCATCGCGATCGGGCTTGAAAGCCTGTCGTTGGGTTGAAAGCAGACTGTGGATCCACGAACAACCACTGCAATTGTCTCACACCGACACGCCGATACCCGCCGCCAACACCCAAGGCGCGCCACTGCCCGCCTTCCTTCGGGCATTGCCCCCGCGGTTGTCCCAGCACCGCCGGGTTCATCTTCGGGCACCCGGCGGCCACTAGACTAATTTCACGGCCCCGGCAATACCGGCTCCGGATTGGCCCAGGCGTCATGAAACCTCAGGTGGACGCGGGCCAAGAAACACACCACCGCCAGCAGGGAGCACCCATTGACCACCTCCGAAGCCGCAGCAGCAACAAGGCCGGGGCCAGATGCCCCGCGCATGGCCCAAGGCCGGCCCTTCGGGCTGTTCCTGGTGCTCACCGCAGTGGTTTCATGGCTTGCCTCGGGCATGCTGGTGCTCGAACGCCTTGCACTGTACAACGATCCCGACTACGTCACCAGTTGCGACTTCAATCCCTGGGTCTCCTGCGGCACCGTCATGAAATCCACGCAGGCCACGCTGTTCGGTTTCCCCAACCCGTTCCTGGGCATCGTCGGATTCGCCGTGGTGATCACCATTGGCATGGCACTGCTGGCCG
>JBBSRY010000607.1:0-2261 GCA_038242595.1 Mycobacteriales bacterium | reverse complement strand
TAAAGCGATGTAACCGCTGTCGGGTACGTCCCCGCGCAGTGCGATACCGACTGCCGAGTTCGTCAGCGGTACCGTGCGGCCGACCCAGCTGGTGTGCCGGATCGCGTGGGTTCCCTCCACCATGCCCACATACAACGCGGTGTCGCCTGGCCCGAACTTGCTGAGATATGCGGACTCCCCGGTGGCCAACACCAGCCGCCGTAGCGACGGTTGGGTCATTGGCACCAAAGATTGACGGCCAATGGCGGCTGCGCCTAACTGGATCAACCGGGTGCCGGCTTCGAAGTGACCGGATTCGTCGCGGATCAGGAAATGTGCCCGTTCCAGCGTGCGCAGCAGGCGAAGGGCCGTACTGGCCGGCAGCTCAGCTCGCCGAGCCACCTCGCTGAGCGTGAGCGATCCTTCCGAGCAGATCTCGGCGAGAAGACCGAGCGCGCGATCCACGGTGCGGGTGGAACTGAGCGGGGCCGGTGCAGTCAGCCCGGCACGTGCTGTGGAGCTTGTCATCATCACCTTCCCGGTCCATCAACAGCGCCTCATAGTCCGGCTGCTGCAGTGGTTCGCCGGCGGTTTGCCCGCCATTCCTCATGCCGTCTGATGGAACTCACTTGCCAATTGCTGACATAGTGGCACTGTTCGGCTGCACAGGGAAGAGTTGAAGCATTATCAGTGGAGACCGGGACAGGGCCGAAACACGAGGGAATCATCAGTACGGCCACAGCGACATCGTCGCTGCAGGACTCACCCACAGCCGGGACTGTGCGGGCCAACACTACCCGATCAGAAAAGCCGCTACCGTCCAGCCGCAATCGAGAAAGGCACCCGTTACCGTGATCCAGCTGACCGGTCGTGATCTGACCACCTCGCACATCGCGGCGATTGCTCGGCAGGATCACGAGGCGGTGCTGTCCGAGGAAGGGCGACAGCGCGCCATGGCCTCGAATCGGTTCGCCGATCACATCTCGTCCCAACGCCATGTCTATGGGCGTTCGACCGGGGTGGGAGCCAACCGCAATATCGGCGTCGATGATCCGGCCGAGCACGCGCTGGCGCTGCTGCGCTCACATGCCACTGCCGGTGGCCCGGTTCGGTCGGCGCAGCGCGTGCGGGCCATGCTCGTGGTGCGACTCAATCAGTTGGCCGCCGGTGGCAGCGGCGCCGGTATCTTCGTGGTGGACGGTCTCGCCGCCATGGTGGCGGCCGACGCGCTTCCGGTCATCCGGGAACTGGGAAGCATTGGTACCGGAGACCTTTCGGCGCTGGCCACCACCGCGCTCACTTTGATGGGAGAGTCGCCAACAGCTACCGGGCAGGTGCTGCCGGCCGTTCGATTTGGCGCCCAGGACTCGCTGGCGTTCCTGAGTAGCAATGCGGCGGTAATCGGTGATGCCGCTCTTGCGTGGGCGGACCTGAACATGTTGTGTCGGGCGTACCCGGTAGTGGCTGCACTGACCTTCGCGGCCGTCGATGGCAATGCCGAGGCGTATTCGGCGCCGGTCGAACGCGCGACACCGTTTGCCGGAGCACTGCAGGCGATGAAATGGATGCGTGTGCTCACCGTCGGTGCCGCCGCTGCGGCCAGGATTCAGGATCCGTTCGGGCTCAGGGCCATTCCGCAGGCGCACGGGCCGGCGCTGGACGCGTTGCGAGGGTTGAGCTCGGTGGTGGCCTCGCTGGCCAATGCGCCGAGTGAAAATCCGGTGTTGCTCCCGGGCGGTGAAGTGGAACTGATGGGGGAGTTGGCCCATCATGCAGGTTTTCATGCGGCCTATTTGGGTCAGGCATTGGACGCCGCGGTGATCTCGGTGGCGCAGTCGGCTCAGTTGATCCAGGCCCGGCTTGCAACCCTGACCGAGCCGGCTTTCACCCGGCAGGCACCGTTCCTCGGCGACGGTACTCCCGGTGCGTCCGGAATCATGGTGCTGGAGTATGTCTGTGCCAGCGCGTTGGCGCAAATCCGCGCAGCCGCAACGCCGGCCGGCGTCCAATCGGTGGTGATCTCGCGGGGGGTCGAGGAGGATGCCAGTTTTGCTGCGCTGGCGGCTGGGCAGGCGGCCACCGCGGCAACAGCTTTTCAGACCATGTTGAGCTGTGAGCTGGTCGCCGCGGTACGGGCGCTCAGGCTGCGCGGGCTGACCCTGGGTGGGGTAGTGGGGACCGCGCTGCAAGCTTGTGGACCGCTGCCGGCTCAGATGGCTGATCGGGACCTCACCGACGATATCGCTGTCGCTGAAATGCTTCTGCCCACGTTGGCGGCGCTG
>JBBSRY010000606.1:0-2263 GCA_038242595.1 Mycobacteriales bacterium | reverse complement strand
GTTAAATTCGGCCGGACACCGACGGCCGGCTGAATCCACTGCCCGCTCAGATTGGCTGTTCGGGGAGGGGGCCTGCTTGCGACGCAGAGGGCCTCAACGTTCAGACATATTGACTTATGCCGAAAACGAAGCAAGGTCCAGCTTCTGAGAAGACAGAAGTCGGACCTTGAATTCGGTGACACTGGTCGGGGTGACAGGATTTGAACCTGCGACCTCTTCGTCCCGAACGAAGCGCGCTACCAAGCTGCGCCACACCCCGGTGTGACTGGTCTACTCTAGCCGATATTCGGGGGTACTCCCAACCACTCACTGGCTCAAACAGACCGGTTGAGCACCGGCCGATGGCTGATTTTTACATCCCCGCAGGTGCCGCCCGCGCAACCAGTGTCAGGAGCGTGGCCTCCGGCCGGCAGGCGAAACGCACCGGCAGATACGGGTTGGCGCCAATACCTGCGGAAACGTTCAACCAGGAGTGAGAACCCCAGCGGGACAGGCCGCGAGCCCGACTGCGATCAATCCCACAGTTCGTCACCAGCGCCCCGATACCGGGGATCCGCACCTGTCCGCCATGGGTGTGACCGGCCAACAATAGGTCATATCCGTCGCCGGCAAATCTGTCGAGTAGCTCGGGCTCCGGCGAATGCAGAACGCCGATCCGCACGCAGGCCGAGGCATCGGTTGAGCCGGCGATCTGGGAGTAGTCCGCTCGCAGGGTGTGGGGATCATCAACCCCGCCGAGGGCGATCTGCTGACCCCGGATCGAGATGCTGCCGCGTCTGTTCGTCAGGTCCAGCCAGCCGCGCTCGACCTGGGCAGCGCGCCAATCGCGCCACGGCAACGAGTCCCCCTGAATACGCGGTCCGTTGGGCAGGAAATAGCGGTGCGGGCTCTTGCGTATCGGTGCGGTGTAGTCGTTGTTGCCGAAGACAAAAGCGCCGGGAATATCGAGCAGTTCGCCGAGTGCACTGACGGCCGTCGGGACTGCTTTTGTATGCGAAAGTGTGTCACCGGTGTTGATCACCAGATCTGGATGCAATTTGGCCAGCCCGGAGATCCAGGCCACCTTGCGGGCATCGCTTGGCACCAGGTGCAAATCGGACAGGTGCAGTACCCGCAGCGGCCAAGATCCGGGAGTTAATACCGGGACCTCCACCCGCCGCAGGGCGAACCAATTGGGCTCGACAAATCTGGCATAACCAGCGGTGAGCGCGCCCATGCCCGCCACTGCGGCCGTGCCAACCACCAGGGGGTGCGCAGATCTGGTTTCTGAACTCACTCGGCGGGCCCGCTGGAGATCCGGATGGTGACAGTGGCTCCCTCTACCGCCGACTGGGTCGGTAAGTAGCTGATCACCGTACCGGCCGGCACCGTCGGATCTGGACGCTGCACTTCGGCCGGCACAAATCCCTCGGCGACAAGTGCAGCCTCCGCATCGGCGACCAGCATTCCGGTGGTCAATGTCGGAACTGATTTTGTGGTGCCGACTCGGGCCACCGGATCGGCCGGCTGAAAGCTCGTTGCCTCACCCACCAGAGGTTTCATCGCTGAAGCCCAGGTGAAGGCGGGGATGCTGCCGCCGCTCATCCCTTTTGCGCCGGCCTCGATTTCTTCGAAACTGCAGGAGCGCAATCCGGTCAGATCAGCGTTTACACAGATCGATTGTGGCTTGTTCAAAAAGTCCCAGACGACCACGGAAGCAGAGTAGACCGGGGTATAACCGAGGAAAGCCGATGACTTGTACTGCTGGGTGGTGCCGGTCTTGCCGGCTACCTCCTGATCCGGCCACCCCGCCGCGTCAAAGCTCGCGCTGGAGGTGCCGTCCTCGGCTTCCTCGAGCAAAGCTTGGGTCAGGGTCCGGGCCAGCTTGGGATCCAAGCCCGGGTCGCAGGGGATGGTGGCCCAGTCCACGGCTGCACCGGTCCGGTCGGTGATGCCCCGGACCGGCGTCGGTGGACACCATTGGCCGTTGGAGGCCAGGGTGGCGCCGACATTGGCCAGTTCCAGCGGGCTGACCGGGCTGACGCCCAGGGTGAAGGAGGAGATGCGTTGCTGGTTGATCAGATCGGCGTAGCTACCCCCGGTTTCGGAGAAGCCGGGTTCAACTTCGCCGGCCGGCAGGGTGTATGAGCGCAGACCTAGTTTGACCGCCATATCCACAACAGAACTGAGCCCCACCTGATCCTCCAGGGCTACAAAAGCGGTATTCGGTGATGTCGCCAGTGCCTTTTGCAGGCTCATGGTGGGCTCGAAGTCCGTCGGGTTG
>JBBSRY010000605.1:0-2265 GCA_038242595.1 Mycobacteriales bacterium | reverse complement strand
GCCTGGCAGCACCTATTCCAACCCTTGGTCAACCGCTCCCAACGGATCGTGGAATTCACTTCCGACCAATTACTCCAGATCCCTCGACACCTCCTGGCAACAGCGGTATTCGGCGCTCGGGTCCTCGAGCAGGGCAGTGGCGCCTGGAATTTCCGGTTCGCAACAGATGTGGCACCGGCGATGCTGACCGGAGTGTGCGCGCACTCGCTGGGCACGATGCCGGCGCTGGCCTCATCAGGAGCGGGGCTACTGCTGGCCACCTTGGCCCATACCGTTGGTTGGCCGGTTCCCATTGGTGGCTCCCAGAGTATTGCCGATGCGATGGTGACGGATATCCTTGCTCACGGTGGCAGTGTCGAGACCGACGCAACAGTGGATGATCTCGGCGGGATTGACGCGAAGGCGGTCTTACTGGATGTTGCACCGGTGGGTCTGCTGAAAATCGCCGGCACTCGACTGCCGGATCGGTACGCCCGTAGGCTGGCGAACTTTCGCTATGGCGACGGCGCCGCCAAGATTGACTTTGTGCTCTCCGGCCCGGTGCCGTGGGCGGATCCGGAGTTGGCCAACTCGCCGACCGTTCACATCGGTGGCACTCGCGCTGATGTCGCCGTTGCCGAGAATGATGTTGCGCGGGGCCGGTATCCGGACAAACCGTATCTATTGCTGGTTCAACCGTCTATCGCCGACCCGGGGCGGGCGCCGGATGGGTTGCAAACGCTGTGGGCATATACCCATGTCCCGCGGGGTTCGAAGGTCGACATGGCGGAGGCGATGATCCGGCGCATCGAGGAGTTTGCGCCGGGTTTCCGCGACGTGATCGTGGATCAGTATTCGGTGACTGCCGCTCGCTTGGCCGAATACAATCCCAATTACATCGGCGGCGATTTCAGTGCCGGCGCTATCACCGTCCGACAATTGATCCAGCGGCCGATAGTATCGCGAAAGCCTTGGCGTACACCGCTTCCCGGGGTCTATCTGTGTTCGTCATCCACTCCTCCCGGCCCGGGTGTCAACGGGATGGCGGGGTTCCTCGCGGCGCGGACAGCGTTACAAGATGTATTTGGCCTGGCAACTCCCTTTCTGGGGATTGAAACCCACTAGCCTTGGCTGATGTCCGGGTACACCGGAGCGATTCAAGTGCGGTGAACGGGAGAACCCATGCCAACTGAGCATCGGATGGCCAGGGCAGGTTCGGCCGGCTTCTGCGTGCTTGTCCTGCTGATGGCCATGGTGGCGGCCTGTACCAACAAACCGGCTGATTCAGCACCTGTGCTGTCGTCGGCACTGAGCGCCGATCAGGTGGTGGCTTCGGTCCCGGCCGGGACGATTCCGCAATTGTTGATCAGAGCGGGCAAGTTGGAAGAGTCATATATGGCGGCGCAGATCTCCGGGACTTTGGTCGTTGACCTCAGCACTTCGTGTGTGGCGATTCAGACTGAAGGAGTTACGGTGCAACTCGAGTGGCCAAGCGGTTACTCGGTGGCAATGGACGGCGATATTGCCAGGGTGAGCGATCAGAACGGCGTAGCCATTGGCACCGTTGGGCAGTCATTTACCGCCGGCGGGGGCGGTATCCATGTCGAGACTTGGCCCGGTCCGCTTCTTCCGTGCATCACCACTCAACACGCGTTCTCGGTGGCGCCCAGGTACTAATCCGTCTTGAACAAGCGCAGGAGAAACCAAAAAGCTCCGATCGCAGATGCGATCAGAGCCTCTCGATGCCAAGACTGTTAGTTCAGGGCAATGCTTTTGATGATGCTGGCGCCCGGGATGACAGCACTGGTGGTAGCGGTGATTCCGGCCTGACGCATCAGGATCTGCACATCACGCTTCTGCTCCGGCAGCATGATCGTGATGACGGTACCGGCAGCGCCGGCCCGTGCGGTCCGACCGGAGCGGTGCAGATACGCCTTGTGCTCACTGGGCGGATCCAGGTGAACGACCAGTTCGATGTCGTCGACGTGAATACCACGAGCAGCAATATCGGTGGCAATCAATACCTTTGCCTTACCCGAGGTGAAGGCGGCGAGGTTGCGCTCGCGGGCGTTCTGCGAGAGGTTGCCGTGCAGATCTACCGCCGAGATGCCCAGCTTGTTCAACTGCTCGGCCCACTTCTTGGCGCCGTGCTTGGTGCGGGTGAACATCAGACGCTTGGCGCCGGAGTTCGCGAGCTCGCGTGCCGCTGTCACGCCCGCGAAGCCGCCCCCCAGGACCACCACCTCGGGCCGATCGGGTCGGCCGGCGATGCTCCACCGGCGACGG